>SKYG01000065.1 GCA_007128045.1 Bacteroidales bacterium
CATGAAATACCCATGACAAACACTTTGACACACAGACGCATGATTGTTTTTCATGGGGGTCAAAGGTCGAAGGTCGAAGGTCAAAGGGAAAAAAATAAACAGATGAAAACAAACAGAAGAAAGTTTCTGCAGAATGCAGGCACTCTCACCCTGGGGATGGGTTTCTTTCCCACCATCGTAAAAGCCTCTGCCCTTGGGCTTAACGGACATACGCCGCCAAGCGACAGGATAAATATGATCATGATCGGATGCGGTGCCATGGGCAAATCAAACCTGAACCCTTTTCTGAATTTCCAAGATGTTCAGGTTGTCGCCATCTGCGATGTAGACGAACGCAGGCTGGCCGACACCAAAGCAATCATCGACAACAAATACGGGAATACCGATTGCCGCACCTACATAGATTTTCGCGACATCCTTGAAAAAGAGAATACAGATACAGCGGTACTCTCCCTGCCCGACCACTGGCATGCCATCATATCCTGTGCCACCGCCAACAAAAAAATAGACATCTACGGAGAAAAACCCCTTGCACGTACCATAAAGGAAAGCAGGGTCATCGTCGATGCTGTGCATCGCAACGACATCGTATGGCAAACCGGCAGCCACCAGCGCTCGATAGATATCTTTCGTACGGCAGCAGAATTGGTGAGAAATGGCAGGATAGGGAAGGTAGAATCTGTAGAAGTGGGATTGCCGGATGGGGGCCACTATACAGGGAACCCGCCCGTGCAAGCTGTTCCCGAAGGCCTGGACTGGGACATGTGGCTCGGACCCGCCCCGGAAGTACCGTATAGGGGTATATCACACTGGAACTGGAGGTGGATCATGGATTACTCGGGTGGCCAGCTCACCGACTGGGCGGGGCATCACGTCGACATCGCCCACTGGGGATTGGGCCTCGACCGCACCGGACCAATCAGCGTGGAAGGCATAGCAACATTTAATGTAGATGGGATATACAATGTGCCAACAGATTACGACATCCACTGCAGGTACGCCAACGGTTTGCCTATGCGCGTGGCCAATGTCTCAAAGCTCGAACATGGCTTAGGCACTCTGTGGAAAGGCACTGAAGGATGGATCCATGTTACCCGGGGAGCCCTCAAGGCATCCAACGAAAATATCCTCAAAGAAATAATCGGAGAAGACGAAATTAAACTGTACAAAAGCACCGACCACCGAAGAGACTTCCTCGACTGCGTCAGGTCAAGGAAAGAGCCCGTAGCACCGGCAGAGATCGGACACCGGTCAATCTCCGTGGCTTTACTTGGGGAAATTGCCATGCTTACCGGACAAAAACTCAACTGGAACCCGGAGACAGAAAGTTTTACCGACAACAACAAACATGCAACACGATTGCTTACCAGACCTTACCGCTCCCCCTGGACGTTTCCCGTGTAGGCCATTACAGGAGCATAATCTACGATTATTTTCTATCCAATAAAACAGCGCGAACAATCAACCAACCTAAGAATAAAATGAACCACAATATAAAACACCTGGCACTTTTTACCATTATTCTATTGTCAATGCTGGCATCATCCTGCACCCAAAAGCCAGCACCCATGCAAGCCCTGATCGTGACCGGACAAAGCAACCATAACTGGCAGAAAAGCAGTGTTGCCTTGAAATACATTCTCGACAAGTCGGAATTGTTCGTCACCGGAATGGCAATATCCCCTGCCAAAGGAAATGATATGTCAGAATTCGTGATTGACTTCTCGCCATACGATGTAGTTGTACTCGACTACGTTGGAGACGACTGGCCGGTACAGACAAAGAATAACTTTGTTGAATATGTTCAAAATGGAGGCGGCGTGGTGGTTTACCATCAATCTAATAATGCATTTCCCGACTGGCCTGCGTATAACGAGATCACAGGCCTGGGAGGCTGGGGCGGTCGGAATGAGGCGTCCGGCCCGTATATATACATTGTTGACGGGGAGCTTGTTCGCGACGATTCCCCTGGAAGGGGTGGATCGCACGGCCGGCAGCACGAATTTGTGGTTCAGGCGTTCAAGCCAGATCATCCCATCTTGAAAGGTCTGCCAGAAAGATGGATGCAGGCACAGGATGAGCTTTATTCAGAACTCCGCGGCCCGGCAGAAAATCTCGAAGTTTTGGCCTATGCTTATGCCGACAAACAATATGGTGGTACAGGCCGCAACGAACCCCAGCTGATGACCATTACCTATGGGCAGGGACGGATTTTTCATACAACCCTGGGACATGCAGGCCGGGGGAATAACTTACCGGCAATGGAAAGTGTCGGGTTTATCGTTACCTTGCAGCGTGGCGCCGAATGGGCGGCCACAGGGAAAGTCACCCAAAAACCACCTAAAAATTTTCCCTCCGAAACAGAAAGCCTGCGATGGCCATTTTTTGAAGATATCGATGAAGGCTTCGAAGACATTGTGAAAAGAATGCAGAACTATCAAACAGGAATGTCGAATGACACATTCATCATCCTGAAACACCTTGTCGCCAAACATGGCAACAACCCTGAGAAAATCTCTGAATACAACCAGACCATACGCAGATTGCTTAATTCGCGCCGCACTACAACGGATTGCAAGCAAGTTCTGTTGGTCGATTTCTCAT
Source organism: Bacteroidales bacterium (assembly GCA_007128045.1). Lineage (GTDB taxonomy): Bacteria > Bacteroidota > Bacteroidia > Bacteroidales > UBA7960 > SKYG01. The sequence goes on from SKYG01000065.1 coordinate 2,605, forward strand.
GGATGGCCGACGAACAGATGAAGCCAGTGTACGAGAAGCTGCTGAAAGACCCTGAGCTTGCAAGCAATGCACAGTTTGCCCTCGACAGATTGGAAAACTGATCGGGCCTTCATTGCTTTTTCCAAACCTGCACTTTTTGCGCACATAAGGGTTCATAAGCTTTACATGGATAAATACAGAACTGATGATCTCGGTGGTTATTCCTTTATATAATGAAGAACGCCTGCTTGAAGGGTTCCTCAAAGCACTGCTTGAAGCCCTGGAAGAAACCGGGCAAGCCATTGAACTCATTTGCGTCGATGACGGAAGCACCGATGCCACTCTGGAGATCCTTGTGCAGATGCATCACAAACACAAAGCAGTGAAGATACTCTCTCTGTCGCGAAACTACGGATTGCAGGCTGCCCTGACTGCGGGACTGGATTACGCTAAAGGAGACTGGGTGGTGATGATGGACGGAGATTTTCAGGACCCGCCCCAACTGCTGCCCGTGCTTTTTGAGAAAATAAAAACAAGCGGTGCAGATATCGTAACAGCAATCCGGGAAACACGCAATGATACATTCTCCAGGAAATTTTACACCAATATGTTTCACCGTATCTTCGAAGCACTTACCAAAGGACAGCAAATATCGCAAACCGGAAATTTCTGCATCCTGAATAAAAAGGCCCACGATGCCATCCTGAAGTTCTCCGAAAGAAACCGATACCTGCCCGGTATCAGAAACCTGATCGGTTTTAACCACGACTTTATCCGGTATAACAGGCCAAACCGGCTCGAAGGAGAATCAAAAATGAGCCTTAGAATGCTCTTCTCATTGGGTGCAGATGCCATCTACTCTTTCACAAAATGGCCCATAAGGGCCTGCCTCTACCTCGGAATACTCGGAATATTTACCTTCTCGGCAGCACTTATATATACCCTGGCATCAAAAATACTGGGACTGGCACCTGTGGGATGGTCATCCATGTTTCTGGCAATTAGCTTTTTCGGCTCAATACAACTGACTTTCCTCGGACTCATTGGAGAATACATTTACCGGATATTTAAAGAAGTACAGGCCAGACCCATTTACCTGGTCAAGGATGTCTATGAATAGGGCTGCACAAAAAATGATTGAAAAAAAATTCTTTTATATCATCCTGTTCCTTATTGCCGTGACACTGTCTTTGCTGGCTCCCAGAGCGGCAGTAAATGTGGATGAGGTACTGCACCATACCCATGCAAAGAATGTCGTAAACTGGTATTTCACCTGTGGTGCAGATACCACCTGTCTGCACACCCCGGTAACAAACCTGGTCTATTACAGCCAATCGGCAGACAACCTGACTGCCCTCATCATACGGATATTTGACATCAAAGACGAATACCTGGTCAGGCAGTATGCCGGCGCGGTATTTTTCCTGTTGCTGCTGTTCATGTCCGGCCTGATGGCAAAAAGTGTAAGCAGGTCATGGACAGTATCCATTGTGGTTATCCTGGCACTGTTCTTTATGCCCAGGCTGACCGGACAGGCCCTTGGAAATCTGAAAGACATCCCATTTGCTGCTGGCTATATGGGCGGACTGCTTGCTATCCTGCAATTCAGCAAAGAGTTGCCCCGGCCTCAATGGAAAACTACCATAGCCCTTGCCTTGGCCATCGCATTTACGGTCTCTGTCAGAGCCGGCGGATTCATCCTGTTTGCTTACCTTGCAATGGCGGTATTGTTTTTCTTGCTGGTTAGGCCCAACCCCCTGCAGTATCTCATCTCCCTTAAGCCACAGATGGCCGGACTGATTGCCAAAGGGATGCTTATCCTGATTGTCGGATACTTTGCCGGACTGGTGTTCTGGCCTTTTGCCCTGCAAGATGTGCTTCATCATCCGCTGCAAGGCCTGGCCATGATGGAAAACTACAAAGTAAGCATACGGCAGTTGTTTCTGGGACAACTACTCTGGAGCACCGAACTGCCCTGGTTCTACCTGCCCCTGTGGCTGCTGATATCCACTCCCCTATTCACCCTGGCAGGCTTCGCCTTGTTCCTGCTGCTAATTCCTGCCACCTACAAAAGGAATCCACTCCAGCCCCCGCATTATTTTGGGGAAGCCCTGCTGATTGTTTCAGTTATTTTTCCCGTGATTTATGTCATCTCTATCCAGTCTAACCTGTATAGCGGGATAAGACAAATGCTATTCATACTGCCCCCCATGGCCATTCTGGCTGCCATGGGAGTTCGAACAGCATACACCCTGCTTGCCGCAAAACAAAACAAAATATACGCCAGTAGTTTCATGGGATTATTTATCATCCTGCTGATATGGCCGGCAAAACATCAGATACAGACCTTCCCGGTCGATTATGTATATTTTAATGCCCTGGCCGGGGGGAGTAAAAAGGCATGGGGAAATTTTGAATATGATTATTACTTTCATGCACTTAAGAAACCTGCTGCATTTCTTGTCGATCTTGTTCACAAAAAAAAAACCACTGAACCCGTGATGGTGGCAATAAACAGCAACCTTTTCAACTACTTCGAGCCCCATCCAGATATCGCTGTTCAATATACCAGGTATATGGAACGCAGCAGTATAGATTGGGATTATGGCTTGTTTGGGGTGAATTATATTCACCCCCATCTCTTACAGAACAAGCTGTGGCAATCGGAAGATATCATAAAAACATGGTACCACAAAGGAAATCCTGTTGCTGTGTTGATTGAAAGGAAGGACAAATCCGATTTTCTGGGAATTTCTGAAATAAAAAATGTACATTTGCAGGAAGGAATTGCGCTGCTCGAATATGCCATACAGCGCAACCCAAACAATGTATGGATATATGTATACCTGGCCAGGGCCCGGTTCAATAGTGGCGATACATCAGGGTCTTTACAAACCATCAAACGTGGCAAACAAATACACCCATATTACGAACCACTTTTGTTGCTTGAAGCCGAAACCCTATATAAAACAGGGAACATCACAGAAGCACGGACAGTCATGTATAAACTGCTGTCAATAAACCCCAGGTATCAGCCGGCAGAGAAGCTGTA
>SKYG01000133.1 GCA_007128045.1 Bacteroidales bacterium
AATATATTTAATAATGTTGTTAATCGAATTTAAGGACGCACGAAATTACGAAAAAAAAGTGTATTTCATGGACTGGAAAACCAGGTAAATTCAATATTTTTCTAACAATTTCCGTTATTAATTGTTAATAATTAAATGTTACTTTATCGCAGTTCTGGATTATTGTTTTACTTTTGAATTAGATTTATAAATATTATATGGAAGCAAAATTTTCACCAAGGGTTAAAGATGTAATTACCTACAGTCGCGAAGAGGCTTTGCGGAATGGAAATGACTATATTGGGATAGAGCATCTGATACTTGGATTGATTCGCGAGGGCGAAGGATTGGCCATACATATCCTGATTAGTTTGGGCGTGGATATCCCCCGGGTTAAGTCGACCATCGAATTGACCATTAAGGGAAACATGCCGCAAAACAGAAGTATTGAAAACATACCTTTGGTTAGGCAGGCAGAACGTGTACTAAAGGTTACTTACCTGGAAGCCAAATTATTTAAAAGTGATTTAATTGGGACAGAACATTTGCTGTTGTCTATATTAAAAGACCAGGATAACTTTGCCACCAAGCTATTATCCCAGTATGGAGTTGATTATGAGAGCGTTAAAGAGGAAGTAGACCTGTTTAACTCAGGAGCAAAACCAAATCCCGAACTTGGCGTTCGTGATGAATTGTCTCAGAGCGACGATGATGATATGCCAGAAGGCAGTAGTGGGTTTGGGTCATCCTATAAAAAATCTGGTGAGAAGTCAAAAACCCCTGTACTTGACAATTTTGGACGCGACCTGACAAAAGCGGCTGAAGAAGACAGGCTTGACCCGGTCGTAGGCAGGGAAAAAGAGCTGGAACGTATCGCACAGATCCTGTCCCGCAGAAAAAAGAACAACCCCATTCTTATTGGTGAGCCTGGTGTGGGAAAATCTGCCATTGCAGAAGGTCTGGCACTTAGAATCGTTCAACGTAAAGTCTCCAGGGCATTATTTAACAAACGTATCGTTACCCTGGATATCGCTTCGCTTGTAGCGGGCACCAAATATCGCGGGCAATTTGAAGAGAGAATGAAAGCCCTTTTAAATGAGCTGGAGAAAAATCAGGATGTCATATTGTTTATCGACGAATTGCATACCATTGTTGGTGCCGGGGGGGCCTCCGGCTCACTGGATGCGTCCAATATGTTCAAACCCGCCCTGGCCCGTGGCGAACTTCAATGTATTGGAGCAACCACCCTGGATGAATATCGCCAGCATATTGAAAAAGACGGAGCGCTTGAACGACGGTTCCAAAAGATTCTTATTGACCCCACAAGTGCTGACGAAACGGTAGAAATATTAAACAACATCAAAAAGAAATACGAAGATCATCATCTGGTTACCTATTCTCAAGCAGCTATTAAAGCGTGTGTACACCTTACCGACAGATACCTTAGCGATAGGTGTTTACCGGATAAAGCCATTGACGCCCTTGATGAAGCTGGCTCAAGGGTACATATAACCAACATCCGGGTACCAGAGGCTATAATAAATATTGAAAATCAGATAGACACCATTCGTGAAGACAAGACCACAGCCATAAAAAGCCAGAAGTATGAATTGGCTGCCAAGTTTCGTGACCAGGAACGGGAACTGATGGATCAGTTGGAGCGGGAAAAAAGAAAATGGGAAGAAGAGTCGCAGCTCCACAGAGAGGTAGTCAGCGAACAGAATGTCTCAGAAGTAGTTTCCATGATGACCGGAGTACCGGTGCAGCGAATCGCTTTAAATGAGAGCGAAAGGCTTATCAGCATGGAAAAAGACCTGGAGAAGAGCGTGATCGGTCAGAACGATGCCATATCGAAAGTGGTACGAAGTATTCGCCGGAACAGAGCTGGTCTTAAAGACCCCAACAAACCAATCGGTTCGTTTATATTCCTAGGACCAACAGGTGTCGGAAAAACACACCTGGCCAAAGTGCTCTCACACCACCTTTTCGATTCTGACGAAGCCCTGATTCGTATCGATATGAGTGAATATATGGAGAAGTTTGCTGTTAGCAGGCTTATAGGTGCTCCTCCCGGATATGTTGGTTATGAGGAAGGCGGACAACTTACTGAAAAAGTAAGAAGAAAACCTTATTCTGTATTGCTGCTTGATGAAATTGAGAAAGCACATCCCGATGTGTTTCATTTACTGCTGCAGATGCTTGACGATGGACAACTTACAGATAGTTTGGGAAGGAGAATCGACTTTAAAAATACCATCATCATCATGACCTCAAACATTGGGTCAAGGCAATTAAAGGACTTTGGAATGGGAGTTGGATTTAATACGCCCGCGAAACAATCTGCCTCCAAAGAATACTCTATAGGCGTAATTGAAAACGCCTTAAAAAAAGCATTTGCCCCGGAATTTCTGAACCGTGTTGACGATGTAGTTATCTTTGACTCCCTCGAGAAAGAACATATCTTCAAAATTATTGATATTGAACTTGCAAAACTTTACAAGCGCATTGTCGATATGGGTTACAAGATCAACCTTACAGATGCAGCGAAAGAATTCATTGCTGAAAAAGGATGGGATCCCTCATTTGGAGCCAGACCATTGAAGCGTGCCATTCAGAAATACCTGGAAGACCCCCTTGCTGAAGAAATTATCAAGTCTCATGTATCAGAAGGAGATACAATAAAAATAGATTACGACCAAGATGGTAGCGAGGTAAAAATATCTGTTAGCAAATCAGAAAGTAAATCTGAATCTGAAACGACCAAATAAAGAATTGGTTAAAACTTGTATACATTATCTTCAATAAGCCTGGCTGCAATTCTGCGCCGGGCTTCTTTCACATTAACACCTTTGCAGGTTGTCAACGATCCGATAGCCGTTACAAGTTGTTCTGTGTCATCTTCACCATCTAAAGAATAGATGGCATCCATGGCAAATTTCCTCACCTTATTGACCGCATCATAAACATATACATCAAGGATATCTTTGTATAGTGAGGCTTCCGATCCCTTCATGGGCTCAATTTTTTCCACCCGTAATGCCAAAGATTCAGAAATATATACTTCAGTGATCATGTCAGCCATATTGTTCATTACTTCCTGTTCCCTGGAAATTTTCTTTCCAAAAACCTTTATGGCAGCATGCATGACCAACAATACAGTTTTCTTCAGGTTCTTAATGGTGCGTTGCTTTTCCTGGTAGTATGATTCGCCTTCCACAAAACCATCAGAGATAGTATTCAGGTTATCAAACAATTCCTGTGCCTGACCGAACAGATCATACTCCCCTTTCATGGAACGTTTCATGGCGGTATCTGTTATCAGCATCCGGTTTATCTCATTCGTACCCTCAAATATTCTGTTGATTCGTGAGTCGCGGTATCCTCTTTCTACATTCATTTCTGCTGAATAACCCATGCCACCATGAATCTGAACTGCTTCATCAACCACGTAATCAAGCATCTCTGATCCATAAACCTTTAAAATGGCATCTTCAACGGCATAGTGGCTGATGGCATCAATCGCCCCCCTGCCAATATCGCATCCTTCGGTATGTTTAAACCGCTCCATCAAATCATCGATATCCTTACTTACCCTGTATATGGCAGATTCATGGGCAAATACCCGGATAACCATCTCAGCAAGCTTGTGTTGTATGGCGCCAAAAGTAGAAATTAACACACAAAATTGTTTGCGTTCATTGGCATACCTGACAGAGTCGGTTATGGCCATTTTTGCAGCACCTATTACATTAGCTCCTAGTTTCATCCTGCCCATATGGAGGATGCTCAGCGCAATACGAAAACCCTCTCCCCTGCTGCCCAGAAGATTCTCAACAGGCACTTTTACATCGTTATAGTATATTTGAGCCGTTGAGGAACCTTTGATACCCATTTTATGCTCATCAGGCCCTATAACAACACCAGGCATGGAGCTGTCAACAATAAATGCACTCAATATCCTGTCATTATCGATCTTGGCAAAAACAACCTGGGTGTCGCAAAAACCAGCATTGGTGATCCACATCTTCTGTCCGTTGAGAACATAATGTGAGCCATCGGCTGACAAAGTGGCATTGGATTTTCCTGAGTTGGCATCACTACCAGCTCCTGGCTCAGTGAGACAATAGGCACCCAGGAGCTCCCCGGTTGCCAATTTAGTCACGTACTTCTGTCGTTGCTCCTCATTGCCGTAATACATGATTGGCAGCGTACCTATCCCACAATGAGCCATAAAAGCCACAGAGAATGAGTACCCGGCACCGATAGTTTCAGCGGCCAGCATCTGGGTAACAAACGACTGACCAAAACCACCGTACTCCTCAGGAATAGATATGCCCATCAACCCCAAATCACCGGATTTCTTAAGAATGGATTTCATTAGCTCCCTGTCGCCCTTATCGAGGTTATCCAGGTTGGGATACACTTCTGCTTCCAAAAAATCAGCACAGGTCTGTGCAATCATTTTCTGCTCCTCATCATAGTCTTCCGGAACAAATACATCTTTTGCCTCTACTTCACTTACAAGAAATTCACCGCTTTTCAGGTATTTTTTTTTGTCCATGTCTTGAAACTGTTTATTTATTAGTTAAAGTCTGTCTATTAAGTCGGGGGTCTGGATAGATACTATTTAGTTGCCCAACGCCAGGGCAATGAGTTCTGCAATGTCGTAATTCTTTATTTCTTCCTCTTTGTTCTTATATTTAATTCCATCTGTCATCATGGTCATACAAAACGGACAAGCTGTTGCAATGATGGTTGGATTGGTTTTCAATGCCTCTTCTGTACGTTCAATAAACACCTCTTTTTCGCCCTTCTCGGCTTCTTTGAACATCTGCCCTCCTCCGGCCCCACAGCATAATGCAAACTGCTTGTTTCTTTCCATCTCAATCATTTCGCCTGACAGTGTTTGGAGAATTTTCCGCGGAGGTTCGTATATTCCGTTGGCCCTGCCCAAATAACATGGATCATGATAGGTGATCTTCACCCGTGAAAATGGTTCGTGGTTTAGCTGTAAAGTTCCATCATGAATAGCATCTGAGAGAAAATCAACATAACTGATCACCTCAAAGCTACCGCCCAGGTCAGGGTATTCATTCTTAAAGATGTTGTAACAATGTGGACATATAGTGATGATCTTCTTTATGTCATAAGCATGAAACAACTCAATAAGTTGTAAAGCCTGCATTTGAAAAAGCATTTCATTGCCAGCACGCCTTGCCGGATCACCGGTACAAGATTCTTCCTTTCCCAAAACGGCATAACTCGTTCCCAGATGATTTAAAATACGGGCAAAAGCCCTGGTAACTCTCTTGTACCTGTCATCAAATGCGCCGGCACACCCGACCCAAAACAGAAATTCAGGTTGTTCTCCCCTGGCAGCTAAATCTGCCATCACCGGCACCTCAAGTTTTTCTTTAACAGACATAATTTCTTGTAATTGTACAACCGTTATGAATCTCTAACTAAGTAGTGGCTGTCCATAATGTCCGATATCTGCGTTACGCTCGTCCGAAAATTGCTCATTTACGACAATGTAAAAATACATCCTACCCAACCCAATTCATACGATCTTCGTTAGAAAACTGCCATGGAGCGCCATTATTTTCAATATTTGAAAAGGTGGTGT
>SKYG01000375.1 GCA_007128045.1 Bacteroidales bacterium
TCCAGATTATACACCCTGTGCCCGTCAAGATAAACCGTTGGCACCCTGTCGTTGGTAACTGGCAAGAGGAAAGACTCATCGAATCCCACCTCCAGTGGCCCCGGCTTGATATCGGCATTCCAGTCCAACCCGCCAAAGGTATCGCCCAGCCCCAAATGCCATTTCCCGACAATGCCTGTGCGATAGCCGTTTTGCCGCAACATCTCAGGCAGGGTAAAGCTATGGGGTTCTATACACATAGGGTCTTCAGCCGACAAGATGCCTGATCCTGGTAATCTGAACGCATAGATACCTGTTAATAATGAATACCGGCTAGGTGTACACATACCTGATGTGGCATAAGCACTGGTAAATCTTATGCCATTATCAGCAATGGCATCGATATGTGGTGTTTTTATCAGTTCAGAACCGTATGAGCTGATATCGCCAATGCCCACATCATCGGCGTAGATCAACAGAATGTTTGGTTTTGGAAGGGCTTCTTCCTTACCGGCTGAATTGCATGCGGCCAATGCCGAAAGGCATAAGACCGGAAAAATTGTTCTAACCATAGCTTATATATTAAGTTTCAAAACGCATATAATTTGCCGTCCATTGTGTTGGTATACGGAAGTGCATTACAAAACTACTAAAAACAAAAAACCAACAAGAACAATTCGTTCATTAACAATTCAAATGGACAGGCCAGTTCCTGTCCCTACAACAATTCAACACCTCAACAATTCAACAATTCAACAATTTCTACTGTTATTCGGCAACCTGAATGGCACCCATAAAGGGCTTCCCAAGTATCTTGTTGCCAAGAATATCGTAGTCAACATCCAGACCGGTAAATAACCCGATATCATCACCAGGCAAGGCATGAATGGGAATGCCATTGCCGGCAGTCAGTGCAAGATTGGTTGGCATGTAATCTCTGATTTGTGAGCCACCCGGATTCACAAATTCAGGACTACCGAATATGGGGCTCTGATCCTGGATCACTACATCATCAGGCCACACCCCGGAATTCAAATACAGGTTGTTGCTAAATACCAGATTTTTTACCAGCCCGTCTCCTCCGGCATCTGGTCTGTTCTGGTCGCCAAGAACTGTTTTTGTATTTCCTTTGATATAAAAGATATTGTTTGCCACCATAACCCCTTCAGCCGAATTGGTTACAGCAAACTTCGATACTATCTCTTCATGGACATATATCGTATTGTTGTAAAAATAACTGTTAAATGGACCAAATCGGGGTCTGTTGCCCTGGTATCCGCTTAGCCAGAAAACCTTTCCTTCCTGGAATGCCCCTCTCTCGCCTCTTACCCTGTGACCGTCGTTAATACTGACATTATACCGGTATGCGCAATTGTAGTTGTTTCCCAGCACCTCAATAAAACCACCGGCATTATAGGCACTCAAGTTGTATTGTACAATGATGTTATGACAGTTGTAGTCTATATGGCAACCTGCCGAATCACCAGGCCCGTTGGCATGTAAAAATTCATTATGCTCGATGACAAAATCTGACGAACCCCAGGTCCACAAGCCACTGCCCCTGCCCCACTTCCGCGAATCATCATCAGACCCTGAATGGCTCACCCTGTTATAGGCGACATGCGCCTGGTGCACTCCCGAAAATTGTATACCTGGTCCACCAACACTGTAAACTTTATTATAATACACGCCAATATTCTGTATCCCATTTGTAAAAGCAGTAAACTTGATCCCTGTATGGGCAACATTCGTTATCGTACAATTGGAAATAAATACATCATTGATCAGCGCACCCTGGGTTCGGTTTATCACACGAATTCCCCATCCGTATCTTTGTGTTCCGTTGGCAGTACGCACTTCATCAGCTCCCCTTTCGTATCCGGGGTTTTCGAAAAAGACATCCCTGATCAGCAGATCCTCCAACCTGATATTTTGATAATCCCCTTCCCGGCTGGTATTTACCAAAACACCACATCGCATGTCTCCCTCTTCATCCAATCCATCTCCAATACCAGAGGCGGTAATGGCGATATTTTTCACCTGAATATAAGAGCAGTTCTCCAATAACACTCCATTATAATATCCCGTTGCATCAATAAGTGGCAGCTGATCACTGCCGGTTTTCTGATCGCGATAGCTGCTTACCACTATGGGAGACAAAGATGTCCCTTCGACATTCTTTAGCTCCAGTGATCCCCGGTAGACCAAACCTTTTGCCAGAAATATAGTGTCTCCAGGTTGCAAATCAACCATGCTTACCCTCTTCAGAGTAGCAAATGCTGCTCCTGATGAGACTCCACTGTTAGTATCACTTCCAGTGACTGAATTAACGTAATAATTCACTCCATTCACCGAACAGTGAAAGAATAATAATGCAAAAAACACATTTAGCTTTAGAATTGCTTTCATAGTATATACTTCCAATTTAAATGAGACAAGGTATTTTAAGACAAGACAAGGCATGCCTTGTCTCTACTTTCCTACTATCAAACCTTTGACCTTCGACCCTCGACCTTCGACCTTCGACCTTCGACCTTTGACCTTCGACTTTTATTTTATTTCTAGTTTCTCATCAACCTTTTTCCGATACTCCAACGGTGTCATCCCAAATTCATCTTTAAAGTTCTTCCTGAAGTTTTTTATGTCAGAATACCCGACATTCTCAACAATTTCACTCAAAGTCAGGTTGGTTTTGAGCAGATAACCTGCCGCCTTTTTTAACCTGATGGATCTGATAAAATCACCTGGAGTTTGCTTGATCAGTCTCTTCATAGTACGGTAAAGGGTCGATGAGCTCATCCCCAGTTCTGTGGCTAGAAAATCGTAATCAAATGTTGCGCTCTTCATATTCTTTTCAATAATGGCAACGGCACGGTTCAGCAATTGCTCTTCTTCTGATGTAATATCCTTGTTTAATGGATCAAGTCTGACATGCTTTTTATACCTCTCCGCCAATAGATTCCTTGAGGCAATAAGCTGCTTAACCCGTTCGAATAAATGCTCTGGCTCGAAGGGTTTAAACAGGTAACCATCTGCACCCTTTCTGATACCCAACAGCTTGTCTTCAGATGTATTTCTTGCCGTAAGCAGAATTACCGGAATGTGTGAAGTCAGCTTATTGCTTTTTATCTTCTTGCACATCTCAAACCCATCAGAGTTGGGCATCATAACATCGGATATTACAATGTCCGGACTAATGTCGATTACAGCATCATATCCTGTCAAACCATCATCGGCTTCAAAAACATCATAGTAATCCTGCAAAATATTCTTAATATAATGCCGAACCTCAGCATTGTCATCTACAACCAATACCTTGGCACCTTTTGTTCCGGTATTCAGGGACTTTTTGGTAATTGTCGATTCTGAGACGACTGTATTGATTCCCGGTTCCTCATCAGCAGACAATGTAATGGATTGATTAATCTCTTCTTCTCTCAGATGTTCTGATCCCTTTTTCAATGTAACAGTAAATATAGTTTCTTCACCTGCAGCACTATCAACGGTGATCTCGCCCCGATGAAGCTCAACGAAGCTCTTAACCAGGGCCAGCCCAATACCGGCACCTCCATAATACCGTCTCTCCTTAGCCTGATAGTACCTTTCAAATATCCTGCTGATATCACGCCGGCTGATCCCTTTCCCGGAATTTCCAACTTCAATTACCGCATGTGTATCTGTTTCATACAACCTTAACCATACTTTTCCTGGCTTACCAGCATACCTGAATGCATTTGACAACAGGTTGTTTAATATAATTTCCATTTTGAACGCATCAAAGTATACGTCCAAAGAATCAACTTCTATATATTTCCTGAATGATAGTTCCCTGTAACCGGCAAGATCATCAAACAACACACAGACTTTTTTAACAAACTCCTTGATATTGTATTTACCCGCCTGTAGCTGTTGCTTTCCACTTTCCATTTTCCGAAACTCGAGTAATTGCGTTACGAGGTTCAGAAGATGTTTCACATTCTGAGCTATTATCCCGATTCTGGACTTATACATTGATGGTGAAATGCTTTTAGGATCAAGTTTTTGCAATTCACTAACCGGACCTGAAATGAGTGTTAGAGGAGTGCTGAATTCATGCGATATGTTGGTAAAAAACTGAAGTTTGTATTCGTTTAACTCCTTTTCCTGCTCCCTGGCGATCTGCTCGAGCTTGATGCTGTTCTTCAGCTTCTCCTGATTGATGCCAATCCAGCTAATGAGATAAACGATCATAAGAATAAATAGTACATATCCGGCAATTGCGTACCCTGTTTTCCAGGGTGGAGGCAGTATCTTTAGTTGAATAACCCTGCCTTCAGTATTCCAAACACCATTGCTGTTAGACCCTATCAAATGTAATGAGTACTCTCCGGGCCTCAGGTTGGAAAAAGAGATAAATCGTCTATTGCCAATGTGTATCCATTCACCATCTTTTCCAGAGCTGGTTAGTTTATACGCATACTGGTTCAGATGAGGGGACTTGTAATCCAACGCAGCAAATTTCAGTGAAAATTCTGGTTCACGATGCGATAAGACAATCCTGTCCAACTCATTTAAAGAAACAGGAACTATACCACCTGGATCAACCTGCATTGGTTCATTCAAAATATTGAATTCTGTAATGACTATTTCGGGGATAAGCTGATTCTCAATAATCTCCTTTGGATTAAAAAATGTCAGATTTGTATGCCCCCCGAAATATAACAGTCCGTTATTGTCCTTGAAAACTGCATTCTCCGAAAAGTGACTATCTCCCACCCCATCACTTGTATCATAATTACTGATAGCCTCTGTAACAGGATCTATACAGGACAGTCCGGCATTGGTGCTAACCCAGATTCTCTTGCCATCACCTATTACGGCATTTATGTAATCATCAGCCAGACCATGGCTTTTATGGAATGTTTTCATTTCAAACAACCCATCATCTAATTCAGAGAATTTATGCAGACCACATGGTGTTCCAACCCATATCTGCTTATACTCATCAATGTATGTGGATAAAATAATATCACACAAAGGGCCTTCCCTATTTTTTGTAAAGTTATTGATTAACAAAAACTTTGAATCATCCCTGTTAAACAAATATAATCCACCATAAGTGCTTACCCAGAACCTGTCTTTGTGATCAATGATCAATGATGTGATTCTGTCGTTATTCAACCCCGTTAAAAAATATTGCTGGCTTGTGTAGCGCTCCAGAAGCTCGTATGTGCCATCCACAATTTCAAACCGATAAAGGCCATGTTCCTGGGTTGCCAGCCATAGTTCATTGTTCAGGTGCATCATATCCAATACCTTTACCCCTAAATCCAGCTCTGGACTATTAAAGTAAGTAGAAGCATATTCCAACCTGTATGTACCATCTCTGTTTCTTATTGCTGTGTACAAAGCATTGTGCATGCCTACCCATAAATAACCAGACTTATCATAAAACAGACACCTTACCACCGGGTTATTTTGTGTATATATATGATCATTGCCCGCAACTTTCACCTGTTGAATGATACCCGCGGGTGATGCGACAAAAAGGCCGCTACCTTTGGTGCCAATCCATGTATTGCCAGCCTCGTCAATATTGATGACATTAA
>SKYG01000049.1 GCA_007128045.1 Bacteroidales bacterium
GAAACACGCAGAGCAGTTAATGGCATGCTTAGCAGAGACCATGTTTGCTGCGGCAATCTGGGACTGGCAGATATCCTCCTATACTTCGCACACAAAACAGGAGATAAAAATATGGTAGCTGAGTCGGCAGAGCTGACTGCAAAGGTTAGCCTGGCCGCTGAAAAGCGTGGTCATTTCAGCATCATGCTTGGATCTGGCGAACATCTTGCCAATATTGGTTTTTTCCAGGGTTTAACAGGCATTGGCTATTCACTGCTCCGACAGGCTTTCCCGAAAAAATTCCCCTGCATCCTTATTTTTGAGTAATTGTATTAACTTAAATCCGCATTCTTATGAAAAACAAAGACCAACAAAGAAAACAACTCGAAGAGATAATCATCTACAAGGCTATGAAAGATGAGGCTTTCAGAAAAAATCTTCTGGAAAACCCCAAAACTGCCATAGAAGAGGAAACAGGAATCAAGATTCCCTAGGCAATCAACATAAAAGTTATGGAAGAAGATCCTGCAACATTTTTCCTGGTCTTACCCCCCCAAATCAATCTCGAAACCGAAGATGAACTTTCTGAGGCAGAACTTGAGATGGTTTCAGGAGGATATTTCGGTGGAGGGGGTAGCCTTCCTGAAACAATGCAAATGACCTATGAATGTTATCCTGAACCACATGCGCCAGGTGTAACAAATTGCTTTTGAAAAATGAAACATTCCTTACTTGATCATTTTTCAGTTATTGAACCTTGTATTGCACCATCGCTTATAGATAAAGCGCGTGTTGATTCAGCAAAAAAACTCTGTGCATTATTTCCTTTTGATATTGCTGATGGTTTTGGGTTTGAAAGCAGGTTAGGAAATCGGGAGGCCTTTTGCGATGTTGCGATGCAGATTAAAAAAGGGAGCAAAGGAGCTGAGATTCTTGCCGGGCAAAGCCCGATCGCAAGCATCGCTTTTCTATCCTGTTCTTTATCTTAACGGGATAAATCATTTTAAATACGTGTATAAGAAAAACACACCGCCCGAATTAAAAGGGTATTTCGGAACCATGATCCGAAATAAAATAGATCAAAGGCGATGATCGATAAAACTCATCATGGCAGAAGCTGGGTACCAGTGATAATTGAAAATCGGGACAATCACTCGAAACGATAAATTATATAAATATGAACACGTTTGAACTCATTAAAAAAGAGAAATCTCCGCCGATATTAAAGGTTTCGGGTCGAGTCGATGCTGTAAGTAGTAACAGTTTTGAAATGGCTGTTAAGCCCCTCCTGACTACCACCAACTTCTTGATTATTGATTTAGGGCAATGCAGCTATCTTTCGAGTACCGGCATACGCATTTTACTTATATCACACAAAAAAATGCATGCGGCTCAGGGCAAACTGATAATTACAGGACTTTTGCCTGAGGTTTATCAGATTATCGAAATGGTCGGCCTGCACCATATTTTCAATCTTGTCGATACGGTAGAAATGGCTGCTGAGGAAATTGAGCAATTGCAGTCAGACTGCGCTGAACCCATTGATCTTTACCAAGGCAACAATATCTTTCAATTTCAGACAAGCTGCAAAACAAAACATCCGCTTTTTTTTTGGAAATCGAATGATATGGTAGGATGCCATGAACTGGGTTTGTCGATAGGGTATGGTGCATCTGCTGAATCGGATGATGTTAAAAATCTCTCTCATGGCTTATTTGTAACTGCCGGAGTTTGTGCTGGATTTATGCCCGATGATCACAGTGTTCCTGCCGACTTCAGAGTTGCACCGGATCCTGCAAACCTCGCTGTGTTGTCGCTCGGAGCTGTTTCTTTTGGAGATCAACCATCAGGAGTCTTATCGACAAAGGAACCACAGCTGACTATGGAGGAACTCATTTCTGCATGCAAACTGGCCAGGCAACAACAGCAAGTCACAGAAATTCTGCTGATGGCTATACTGAACCGCGACCCTGATAATCCTTCAGTGAGTATCGTGTTGGATGTTGAGAGCGGGAAAGACAATATGGAGCTGTGGCAACACATACCCGTTTTTCATCAGCACATTGTCCTCAAGGCTGGCGCTAATAATCCTGTTGGTTTAACATTTAAACTTGAAACACTACATAAAACCGACGACATCACTTCGCTGTCAACATTCTTAACTGATATTCTGAGCATCGATAATATCATCGCTCTTGAATCAACTTCGGTCAATGAAAAGTTGCATAATCCAGTTGCATGGCTGTTTTTCCCGCAGAACATTGCTGATGCTGATACACAACGTTTGAAAATAGAAACAAACAGTCAGCTGATCCTCGAACCTTATCAGCGTTTTCTGATACGTAAGCTGTATGCCGATGCGGCACGTGTGATTGTTGAACCACTGCATGGGGGGTACTCGGCACAGACTTTTCAGGTCACTTCTTTCGATGTGCATGGAAGAAAATTGCGTCCGACTGTACTCAAAATAGCGAACCGTGCGATGATTACCAGGGAATCGAAACGCTGTCAGCAATATGCTCTACCCTATATTTTCAACAACAGTGCAGCAGTACTCGGCACTGAATTCCAAGGAGACAAAGGTGCGTTGGTATATAATTTTGTCGGCATTGGTGGCGAAGATTCCCGTCTGAAATGGCTGACACACTACTTCCATCAAGAAAACATGGAGATGTTGGGACCATTATTCGATAAGATATTCCTGCAAATCTTAAAACCCTGGTACGGTCAGCCATTAAAAACAACCATTTATCCTTTCAAAGACCATGATCCGACGCTGACATTCTTCCCGCATATTTACCAAACTGTAGCAGACCTTTTCTCAATCAGTGCCGATGATCAGTATATTGAAATTGCAGAAAGTAGACGTCCCATTCTGAATCCATATTGGTTCTTGAAATACGAATTCCCGAAACGCAGGGAACAGGGCGTTACTTATTTTGAAGGAATTTGCCATGGCGATCTAAATATGCAAAACATTCTATTGGATGAAAATATGAATGTTTATCTGATTGATTTTTCGGAAACGAAACCACGTTCGGTGATTTCCGATTTCGCACGCATGGAAGCCATTTTCATAGGTGACAATGCCCCATTGGAAAACCAGGAAGACATGGACGCATACCTCCATTACATCATCAGTTTTTATACGACTGATAGTCTGCATGATATTCCGGCATATAACTATACCGGCCGACATCAGGAACAAGTACAGAAACAAGCAGCCCTGGCAATGAAAATGAGAAAATATGCCTTTGAAAGCGCACAAGGAAATCCCGATATCATTCCCTATTATCTGGCATTGCTGGAATGGGTACTTCCCATTGTATGCTACTATTCCTTACCCGAAATGCACAAGCGGCTATCGATATATATAAGTGGGCTGCTGTGTGAGAAAGTTTATGAAAATTAATGACATCCAAGCCTTGATTCGCATAAGTTATTTATAAATATTTAGTGCTTCGTATATATAGATTATTTCCAGATAAAAGAATATGATTGAATTAGCGATAGTTTCATTTCTGGCAGGATCAGGGTTGTTTTTTGTTGGCTTACAAACATTAACCGATTAATTAAAAATATTAACCAATAAGAAGGTTAGAGAATTAATCATTCGTTTCAAAAAAACCACTATCACCAATAACACCCTATTGCAGTAGTCTGTAACACCTTTCTAGAATTATGTAACGCTTTCTGTTATTATTTGTACCACCTTTACCAGGAAATAATGAGTACCGTAATAAACAATTATAAATCAAAATGAAAGAAAATGAATAAGAACAGCTATTTTCAACCAGTACTTTTGATGACTTTAGTTACCACTATTATACTATTTGGTTCATGCAACAGTAGACAAAAATCGCAAGACACTATAGACGTTGCCCAAGACCGCAATGAAGAAAGATTTGATGATAACAGGCTGAGAAATGATGCACAGTTTCTTGTCAACGCTGCAGAGATTAACCTGAGGCAAATACAATTAGGACAACTGGCAAAGCAAAGAGGAACCAAAACGCATATTAAGGAGTTGGGAAAAATGATGGAAGATGCACACGCAAAATCACAAAGGGATTTAACGATTCTGGCAAGAAGCAAATCGATAACCATACCAACCTCAACAACCGATGATGCCAGGGACGCATTCGAAAATTTAAATAGAAAATCAGGAGATGCTTTTGACAAAGAATATGTCGAAATGATGGTGAGCAATAATAAAGATGCAATTGACACTTTCGAAAAAGCATCAACAGATAACCACGATTCAGATATTAAAAATTGGGCCACAACTACATTGTATGACTTACGTAAACATCTTGACCATTCAATTGACTGTCAACAGAAAACAAATGACATGGCAGTCCGAAACAGATAATTTAAGTTTCTTAGTGGCTGTTTAGGTACAATTGTGATTCTTATAATTATCTGGGTTATGTTTGAACAATGCAGTTAATTAAAGAAATACTTTTAGGCCATTGTTGTCGTGCCATGATCATAGATAAAACACCGGGGGCAAATGTATTTACTTTTATACTTATTTCTTTCCATATTGGTACTTGCTGTGGGTATATTCCTCGTAACATATCTAATTCAAAATACATAATAAAAGGATCGATAAGACCAAAAAACAGAGGAAGTCTAATCATCGCCCCCTACACTAAGAACTCAGAGGCAACCACAGATAGAAGACCCCTGTTTTTTGGTCTGGGGTTTGGCATTCTGTTCGGATTTCTCCTGCACAAAGGCGGAGCAACCAAGTACGATGTGATTGTAGGCCAGTTGCTACTTACCGATTTTACTGTTCTGAAAATTATGCTTTCGGCAGTAGCCACTGGTATGATTGGCGTTTATTTTATGAAATCAATCAGACATTCAGACAATTTTAAACACATGAAACCCACATGACTGGCACGTCACAAAAGGATATGTACCGAGCGAAGCGAGATCATGAACACAAATGAAATGAACTATAAGTGAATAATAACGTAAGTGGGTTCCATTCAACCAATTAGATCAAATTTATTCGAATGAAAAAGTTACAACAATAATTTACCCTAAATCAACAGAATCATTAACAAAAAAAAAGTTTAACTATGAGCAACAAAAATCAAATTATGCAACCCGCTCTGCCATATGCAGAGAATGCACTGGAGCCGGTAATTTCAGCAAAAACCATAGGCTTTCACTACGGCAAACACCACAAAGCCTACGTGGATAACCTGAACAAATTGATTTCAGAAACTGAATTTGAAGGCTTGCCGCTGGAAGAGATAATTAAAAAAACGGCCGGCAAAAAGGAGCATGCAGGCATTTTCAACAATGCTGCGCAGGTATGGAACCATACGTTTTTTTGGAATAGCCTGACCACCAATGGCGGTGGAAAACCCTCAGCTGTTTTAATGAAAAAGGTAGAAGAATCATTTGGTTCGTTCGAAAACCTTCTTACAGAGCTTACCGAAGCTGCAAAAACCCAGTTTGGAAGTGGTTGGGCGTGGCTCGTGCTGGATGGCAATAAGTTAAAAGTGATGAAAACCCCCAACGCCGAAACTCCACTTACCATGGGTGTTAC
>SKYG01000005.1 GCA_007128045.1 Bacteroidales bacterium
CTTGTACAATGCCACGCTCCTTTAGTGGAAACCAGTTGAAGGTCACTTTTGACAGGGCAGGAAACGCCCCGGCTTCACCCGCACCAAATAAAAACCGTACCACAAGCATCGACATAAAGTTCTTCATAAAGCCGGTGAGCGTGGTCAGGCACGACCAGAATATCACGATAAAGGTCAGCACAAACCTTGGTCCACGTGCATCGGCAAAATAGCCGGTCGGGGTTTGAAACAAAGCGTAGCCCAGGGTAAATGACGCCATGATCCAGCCCCATTCAGTTAAAGAAAGTCCAAGATCAGTAACTATGGAGTCTTTGGCGGCTGAAATAACAGCACGGTCGATATACAAGTTTAATGTGTGGATAAAGGTCAGCATCAACACGAAAAAACGCATGGGAATCCAGGTACGTCGCATCATTACATTTTTTATAAGTAAATGGGTTTATTAGGGCATCTCTAATTTAGTTTTGATTTTATGTTTGCCGGATTATTCCTTCAGTGGTGAGTTCTCCGTTTATTTGCCCGAGGATTCGAATATCAATTGCCCGTAATTCCAATAATATATTCCCTGCTTTTCGGCACCCGGGTTACAGCATCAACATGTCCATCCTCTATGTAGT
The DNA here is from genome assembly GCA_007128045.1 of Bacteroidales bacterium. Classification (GTDB taxonomy): domain Bacteria; phylum Bacteroidota; class Bacteroidia; order Bacteroidales; family UBA7960; genus SKYG01. The sequence continues at coordinate 618 of SKYG01000005.1, forward strand.
AATACGCTATGTTTGTGTTTTGGGCGGCCTTTAAAACAGCGGGAATATCAATCTGACCAGTACCCAACACCATATCATTCACCTGAAGATCAGTTCTACCTGATAAATCACCGATAACCCCTTTTCTTAAATCTTTTAAATGCATGAGGCGAAATCTTTCCGGATACTTCTCGAGTAGTTGAACAGGGTCCTGACCTGGAAAGACAGTCCACAGCAGATCGATTTCAAAGCTTACATAGTCAGGATTTGTATGTTGCACCATATAGTCGTACAATGTACCGTTCTCATGTGGTACAAATTCAAAACCATGGTTATGGTAACAAAAATAGATACCCTTCTCTCCCAAATACTTGCCGGCACGGTTAAAATCCTCCACTGCTTTCTTCGCAAGCTCCAACGTAAACAGTCCTTCACGAGGGATAGACGCTACCCTGACGTACTTTGCCCCCAATGTAATGGCGTCTGCTGCTACTTGTTCAATCTGGTCTGTCAAGGTATTGTAGCCTACTCCATATGAAGTACATATCATTCCTCGTTCATCAAGCAATTGTCTTAGTTCTTTAGCTGATAATCCAAAAAGGCTGGAAAACTCAATATTGGTTATCTGCATCTCTTTAATCATGTCAAGCGTACCTGGTACATCATTGGAGAATTCATTGCGAAAACTGAATGAAACGACTCCAGGATCCGGAACCAACGGTTTAGGTTCAGAATGGCATCCAATAATAACAATGATTACGGCTAATAAGGAAAACATAAATCTGATTTTTCTATACATATTCTTCATACGTTTATAATTATGTTATATACAGCATATCAATATTTTAAATTTACTCCTTCGACTTTCGACCTTTGACCTTCGACTCCATGAAATTTAATCAGGCATATCAACATTTTTGGTCCGTGGTTATACAATAATTAATAAAATGTAATGGATTATACTTTGGGTTCCCATCCTGGCTCATACGTTCTGCCCCAAAGTTTATTGGCATCAGGATCGGCTGTTTTACCAGTTTTGGGGTCGGTGATCAAATCTTTTTTCAGGCGATATGAGATATTTGCCAAATGACATAAGTGCGTACTTATCATCATTTTATCGATTGGAGAATGTAGCTTTTCTTTTCCTCTGATGGCATTGAAAAAGTTGACCACGTGCGTTGTAGTCATCCCTCCTCCTCCACCAAGGGCAGTACCACCTTCCCCACTGTCTGATTTGCTTGATTTTATCAACTTGCCGGCACGATCAAACAATTTATAACCATCACGGTTTACAAATACTGAACCTTCACTTCCAAAAATAATATTACCTCTTCCACTTCCGTATGTAAGGTATCCGTTACGTGCTTTTCCATCCCATTCAATCACTTTATTTCCAGGATAATAATAGGAGGCTTTCATGGTATCATACACGGTCCAGCCATCATCCAAAAAATGATGTTTGTCGGCTTCCACTGAAACACGTTCAGGATGGTCTACCTGCAACGCCCACCGGGCAATATCCAGTTCATGGATGGCATTGTTACCCATTTCAGCGGTTCCGTAGGTCCAACCATACCAATGCCAGTGGTAATCCCAGGTATTGTGTTTATACTCCTGACGTGGTGCTGGTCCTTGCCACAACTCCCAGTCGAGACCATCAGGAACAGGTGCTTTTGTTGCAATTGGGGTTGCACCTCTGCTGTTGGTATAAAATGAAACAGCCTTATACGGAATACCGATGACTCCATCGTGGATCTGCTTTACGATGTCAATACTTTCAGGAGCTGATCGCTGCTGATTCCCTAATTGAATAACTTTTCCATATTTCGGATATGCTTCAGCGAGAAGTTCTCCCTCACGGGCATTGTGACTACCAGGTTTCTCAACATAGACATGTTTTCCAGCCTGAACACCCATAATGGTTCCGGGCGCATGCCAATGATCAGGAGTTGCATTAAAGATGGCATCCACATCCGGATCATCAAGCACTTTATGAATGTCATTTTCCAGTTTTACACGATAGTCTATATGGTTAGCAAATGAGGCGGCAGCATTATCGCGTTGATGCTTCATTACATCACACAAATACAACAAGCGTACATTGCTGGATTTTAATGCTATAGGCTCATAGAATGCACCCAGACGGCGCCCGAGACCAATAATGGCAACATTAATGCGGTCATTCGCACCAATAATTCGTTCATAACTGCTTAGACTAAATCCCTTACCGCCCAAAAACAACCCTGCGGCTCCTATGGCGGATTTTTTGATAAAACTTCGTCGACTATTTTCCATGTATATTAGAAATGATTTTAATGAATGTGCATCAAATTTCTTTTTGTGTGCTCAAATGATCAATATCCGGACTGATTCTTGTTACTGATATACTTAACCAGCTCACTTCCGGCAAGCAAGAACGCACCGGCACCATAAACTTCTGACATATCACAAAATTACCGTGTAGTAGCCAATTTATACTGTATGTATTTTTCAAGAAATTGAACGATCACACCAATTCTGAACATAATATGCATCCTGACCAGATTGTTCAACTGAACTTGATTATATTGATGTCTTATCGAAGATGCCCAGGGAAATGGCCTAAATCTATTTAAAAAATATTTCCAAGAACATAGGGTGTTAAGACATGTTGACTTTTTGATACAATAACAGCAGATCATTGAACTAATATTTCAAAGTAGTTAAAATGTTCATTTATGATTATTTTGTTCATGATATTGAAATATCCATTCAATTAAAAGAATTGTTAAATCTCTACTTTTGTTTCGATAATTTAACAAAAACCCAATTATTATGAAAAAACATTATCTTTTTATTTTATTAGTCTTTATGGCTATTAAGTTTAATGCTCATGCTGAGCGCATTAACATTCCAGGTCTGGAACTTCCGGCCTTAATTATTTCAGAGGTAAGGCCTGATAATCAAGCTAACGGTTACGTACAGTTAACCAATGTAGGTGATACACCTATTGATCTTGAACATTTTAAACTATATTCTGTACACTTTAATACCAGAGTATCGCAGTATAGTGACAGTGTTCTTGTATTTAATATGGCAAACACTGCTACCAGTGAAACGGTTGGTAAGGTATTACTAGAAGGGATCATTGAACCGGGAAAATCGCATGTAATAAAAACTGTATTTGATGCAAATAACGCCAGAGGCAGCGGCATTCCTGTGCATAATACTGCGATAGCTGAGATAGCCAACCAGTTTGTTTATGCACAAGAGACTGCTAATCTCAATGGTTGGATATATAAGCCGGAATGGCAATGTTGGGGATTTGACACTATAAGTCCAAGAGTACCGAGGCCTACATGGACCGAAAATCAGTTATTGCGTGCGGAGGCATCTGCAGGGTACCTGATCCATTGGAAATTTCAGGTGGATAGTGTTACATGGGATTCTACCTTTATCGATAATTTCAACTTTTTTTACACCCAAATACCAGGAAGTACATCAAAAGGTCATGATATTTTACCTATCGCAGGTGTAGAAGATGCGATGACCACCAGTATTATGGTACGTAAAGCGCAAGTAACACGGGGTAATATGAACTGGGACCAATCCCGGGGTGCCGATGCGTTTAATTCTGAATGGTTGGTAATCCCTAAAAATACCTCCACCCAGTTTGCCTTTACTACTGTGGGCGTTCATGGTGTTTTTGATCTTGACTATACAGCGAAAAATCCTGCCAATGTTATTGTTGATAAAACATCAAGAACCATGTCAATTCCCTGGCAAATGGCACGTGGCGATTCTCTTTCCGGACATTTCAATTTAGGACCGGGAATGGGATGGTCATATACATTTAATGAGTCTTTCGAGGATTCTGCATCCTTTATTGCCCGTACAGGTGATAAGTTTGCTTTTTATGCAGTAGGAAACGAAGTGAAGAAATCTGAGTATACTTTAGAGGTTCGTGACGCTGAAGCAGATTTAGCAGAGATTTTCCCTAGACGCCGTCTGATCTTTGATAAGGATCTCGTTTTTAATGAAGAAACCGAAACATACGATACCATTCCCACCAGATACTGGTCAACCGGGTTCGTTTATAACCTTGGTAAAGGGTCGGAGATCGACTCTATTATCAATGTACCATTCGCAACACGTGCCGATAGTTTATTGCTGTTTTTTGATAAACCTACAGGTGCTTCATGGGAATTTGTGTTTGTTGATGGTTTGGAGCGTGTGGACCTGCAGTTTGGGGACAAGCTGAAGGTAACCTCAGCAAATGGGGCCAATTCAAAAGAATACTTTATTGTGGTTGATGATCATGTTAAAAATAATAATGCCCTATTAAGCACGGTGCTCTGGCCTGATATTAATCGAGCCTTATACCCAAGGTGGATCGAGGGTGATACGCTTCCTGGTTTTAACCCATTGAGCATTAATAATACGGTCGTATTACATCAAGACGCCCGTCAAATCCCTGCTCTCCAGTTTATACCACAGAATTTGAGATCAAGACTTGAAATTGAAAATGCAGTAGATCTTGATGGTACAATAGAGCAACGCACCACTAGTGTTACTGTTTTTGCCGAGAGTGATACTATTTCTTTAACCTATAGGTTTATATTTCAAAGGCAGGGTCTTCCTGTTCAACCCAATGAGGCAGAGCCATTTTTCTCAGAGTTTATCAGGAGTGTCCATACTCAAGGACATGCTATTGAAATTTTCAACCCTGGCACTGAGGATCTGGATTTAAGTAGGTATGTTATTGTAAGAGGTGTAGCAGGTCAAACCTGGCAAGAAGCTGTTGAGACCCTTCGTCCAGGCAATACCCTTGCTAATTTTAGAAGAAACCAAGGTGATGGTATTTGGGTTTACTTAACACACTATTTCCCTTCTTACCGATGGACTGCAGATGGTTCGCAGGAAGAGTGGTTGGCTACCCCTAACGAAGAAAATCCTTATGCCGGTA
>SKYG01000155.1 GCA_007128045.1 Bacteroidales bacterium
CAGGTTATCAAGGTTGGGAAGCCATTATACCTTTTTACAATTTCTATATCTGGTTAAAGATCATCCACAAACCACTTTGGTGGTTTGTGTTCATATTAATTCCATTTATCAATGTCTTTACTTTGCTGCTAATGGTGGTAGACACCTTAAAGCATTTTAACAGGCAAGGATTGGGAGAACAAGCCCTTGGAGTATTATTTCCTTTTGTTTTTCTGCCCTTTCTGGGATTTTCGCCCACAGAAAGGTATTACCAACCCGCAGAATTGCCTGTCATCCAGAAGTCGGCAGCAAGAGAATGGGCCGACGCCATTATTTTCGCGGTAATTGCAGCGACCATTATTCGTACCTTCATGATTGAAGCGTATACCATTCCGACCTCCTCTATGGAAAAGTCGCTATTGGTTGGTGACTACCTATTTGTGAGCAAAGTCAGTTATGGGCCCAAAGTGCCCAACACACCTATTGCATTTCCATTCGCGCACCATACCCTGCCACTAACTCAGTTTACAAAGTCGTACCTGGAATGGATCAAGCTTCCGTATTACCGATTTCCCGGATTCCGCAGCATTGACAATAACGATGTGGTCGTATTTAACTATCCGGACGGAGATACCGTAGCACTTCAAATGCAGAACCAAAGCTATTATGCCCTGGTACGTGAAATGGGACGAGAGAATGTATGGCGCACATATGATGTGGTTAGCCGACCGGTCGACAAACGGGAAAACTATATCAAACGCTGTGTGGCTATTGCAGGTGATACCCTGGAAATTATTGATGGATATATCTATATCAATGGAACACTATTACCTGATCCGCCAAATACCCAGCATAACTATCAGGTTCATACTGATGGCTCTCCCCTCTCACCAAGAATTATGGACAGGTATGATATTACCGACTGGGGACAGGCAGCAACAGGTGTCTATATCCTGGCCATGACAAAAGAAGTTGCAGAACAAGTTGCAAAAGTAAATAATGTAACCGAGGTGGTTCGGATGACACGGTCTGAGGGACGTGGTGAAAGATATATTTTCCCCCACGATCTGGCATATCCCTGGAATGAAGATCAATTCGGGCCCCTGTTTATTCCTAAAAAAGGAAGTACGATAGAAATCAATCCATCCAATATTGTTTTGTATGACCGGATCATTGAAGTATATGAAGGAAATACACTGGAAGTAAGGGACGACAAGATATATATAAATGGAGAACTCGCAAACTCATATACCTTCAACATGGATTATTACTGGCTGGTGGGTGACAACCGCCACAACTCGGCCGACTCCCGTTTCTGGGGTTTCGTACCTGAAGACCATATCGTTGGACGAGCCATGTTCGTTTGGTTATCGCTCGATAAAAACAAACAATTTCTCAACAAAATCCGATTCAAAAAAACATTCCGTGTTATCAGATAGCTACCGATGAAAAATAAATATATAGATCTGATTGAACAAACCTTTGAATTTCCCCAGGAAGAATTCAAGGTGGTTGACAATGAGTTATATTTTCATGATATATGTTTGATGGATATCATCAAACAATATGGCACACCACTAAAAATCAGTTACCTGCCAAAGATCAGCCAACAGATACAGAAAGCCAAAAGACTATTTAATGTAGCTATGGCCAGGGTAGATTATAAAGGTTCATACAGTTATTGTTATTGCACCAAGAGCTCACATTTCAGTCATGTTCTTGAAGAAGCCCTGAAGAATGATATTCATATTGAGACTTCATCTGCTTTCGATCTATATATTGTTGAAGAATTATATAACCTGGGCTTAATTGATAAAACCAAGTATATTGTATGTAATGGGTTTAAACGACCTTTGTATACCCAAAAGATCAGTGAATTGGTGAATAATGGATTTATAAACACCATTCCTGTGCTCGACAATAAGAGTGAGATCAAGGTCTATCGCGATCTGATCGAAAAAGATAAGCGTTGCCAACTGGGTATACGAATTGCCTCAGAAGAAGAGCCAATGTTCGAATTCTATACATCAAGGCTTGGCATTCGCTATAATGACATAGTTCCTTTTTACAAGGAGAATATTGAAAGTGACAATCGTTTTCAGCTAAAGATGTTACACTTTTTTATCAATACCGGCATCAAGGATAACGCCTATTACTGGAATGAGCTTTCAAAATGTGTGAATGTATATTGTGAGCTTAAGAAGATTTGTCCGGAGCTTGACACCCTCAATATTGGAGGCGGTTTTCCCATCAAGAACTCACTCGGTTTTGAGTATGATTATGAATACATCACTGAGGAGATTGTGGCGCAGATAAAGAATATCTGTAATCAGAACGACGTTATAGAGCCAGATATTTTTACTGAGTTTGGAGCGTTCACGGTTGGAGAAAGTGGCGCAGTGCTCTATTCCATTCTTGACCAGAAACAGCAGAATGACCGGGAGCACTGGAACATGATCGACAGCAGTTTTATGACCACCATCCCAGACATATGGGCAAGCAAGCAACGATTTATCTTACTGGCAATAAACAACTGGGATCATGAATATCAGCGTGTGAACCTGGGAGGTCTTACCTGTGATAGCATGGATTACTATAATGCCGAGCTGCATGCCAATGCAATCTTTTTGCCAAAGATCAAAGAAGATGACACACAATATATAGGCATGTTCCATACAGGCGCGTATCAGGAGAGTCTCGGTGGCTTCGGCGGCATACAGCATTGCCTTATTCCTGCTCCCAAACTTGTCATTATCGATAAAGATGAAGAAGGCGAGTACACTACCAAGCTATTTGCAAAAGAACAAAGCTATAAGTCAATGTTAAAGACGCTCGGGTTCTAACCGGTAGATATTTTTCGTAACTTCGCTGATCTGAATCTATTTATGTTGAAAGCATGGCCAGTAATTCCAACTCCTTTAAGAAAAACACCTTAAAGAAAAAGAAAGAAGCAAAAAGTGACTTGGAAGGCAATGAATTGTCGTGGGATATCGTTCAGAACTCCCTAAAGAGCAGACGCCTCAAAAAAACCACCGGTTTATTCCTGATCCTTTTTTCGGTATTCATGCTGCTTTCTTTTATTTCGTACCTGTTTAGCTGGAAGTTCGATGATGCCCTGCTTAATGGCAGACTGTTCAACTGGGCCTTATTAACCGATAAGCAGGTCGCTGTCGACAATATGATGGGGCGGCTTGGGGCCATTACGGCCCATTGGTTCATCAAAAAGTGGTTTGGTATAGCTTCCTTCTTATTTGTACTCATCTTATTTGTGGTTGGGATAAAGCTGCTTTTCAGGATAACGCTTTTACCATTGAAGAAAACCTTTTTTTATTCCATTTTTTTTCTTTTATGGACATCAGTCTTTTTGGGATATGTTATCTCGTCGGGCGATTGGCTTATATTAGGTGGCGTTTTTGGATATGAAAGCAAAGTATGGCTCAACGGTCTTTTTGGCGTTTTTGGAACAAGCTTGCTGTTATTGTTCACCTTAGGCAGTTTCTTAATATTTGTGTTCGATCCAAATTTATCTGTCCTGGCAAACATGGTTATAAAGCTGTTTTCCTCAGGTAAAAAGAATGAGGATACAGGAATCAATGGAGAACAAGAGGCAGAAGGTGTTACACAGAATGATGAAGTCACCAATGAGGAACACTTTAAAACCAGACTCGATTCGTACCGTGAAACTGCACCGGCTGATGAAGAACAGGCAGGCTCTGATAGTCACGAATGGGATGAATCAGAACAGGAGATGAATCATAAAGACAATGATGAAGCTACAAAGAAGTCGCCTGATCACGAGTTGGAGATTGAGATTGCAGATGGGCAGATCAGCGGCAGCAATTACCAGGCCATAGATGTTCCTTTCGGCGCCGGAAATGGCGACGACCTGCCAGACCTGTCCCACCTGGGAGAATATGATCCCACCCTGGACCTTCCAAAATACAGGATTCCCGGCGTAGACTTACTGGATGACAAAGGCAGCAATACCATTCAAATAAATAAGCAGGAGCTTGAAGCCAACAAGAACCGTATCATTGAGACCTTAAACAACTATTCCATTCAGATTGACCGGATAAAGGCCACCGTTGGACCGACGGTGACCCTATATGAGATCATACCAGCACCAGGAGTGCGCATCTCACGGATCAAGAACCTGGAAAATGATATCGCGCTAAGTTTATCAGCACTTGGCATAAGGATCATTGCCCCGATACCAGGCAAAGGAACTATAGGCATAGAGGTACCAAACAGCAACCCGGAAATAGTCTCGATGAAAAGCATATTGTCGAGCGATCGGTTCCAAAACTCTGGCTTCGAGTTACCTATCGGATTAGGAAAGACCATCGCCAATGAAACCTTTATTGCCGACCTCACAAAAATGCCGCACTTGCTGATGGCAGGTGCCACCGGACAAGGTAAGTCGGTCGGCCTGAACGCGGTACTGGCATCCATTTTATATAAAAAGCATCCCGCGTACGTAAAATTTGTGCTCGTTGACCCCAAAAAAGTAGAGCTGACCTTATTTTCCAAAATCGAAAGACATTTTCTGGCTAAACTCCCAGATGCCGAAGAGGCCATCGTTACAGAAACACGGCAGGTTATCCGTACCCTTAATTCCTTATGTATTGAGATGGACAACCGCTACGACCTGCTAAAAGACGCCCAGGCCCGAAACATTAAAGAGTATAACACCAAGTTTGTGGCCAGGCGTTTAAACCCCAACCACGGACATCGTTTTCTTCCTTATATTGTTTTGTTTATTGATGAGTTTGCCGACCTCATCATGACTTCCGGCAAAGAGATTGAATTACCTATTGCAAGACTTGCCCAGCTTTCCAGAGCTGTCGGACTTCACCTGATCATTGCCACACAACGGCCATCGGTAAATATTATTACTGGTACGATTAAAGCTAACTTTCCGGCACGTATTGCTTTCCGTGTAACCTCCAAAATAGACTCCAGAACCATTCTCGACGCTGGAGGTGCTGAGCAGTTGATAGGCAGGGGTGACATGCTGCTTTCGACAGGCAGTGATCTGTTGCGTTTGCAATGTGCCTTTATAGATACTCCTGAGATAGAACGTATCACTGAGTTTATTGGTTCACAGAGGGCCTATAACGATGCATACCATCTGCCTGAATATTTCGACGAGGAATCTTCCGGAGTGGAAGCCATGGATCCATCTGAAAGAGACGAACTGTTTGAAGAAGCTGCCAGGGTAATTGTAGCCACCCAACAGGGATCTACCTCCTTGCTGCAACGAAAACTAAAACTTGGGTATAACCGCGCCGGCAGAATCATTGATCAATTGGAGGCTGCTGGCATCGTCGGGCCATTTGAAGGCAGTAAAGCCAGAGATGTAAAAATAAAAGACGAGGTGACTTTGGAACAGATTTTGCGTAAAGATCATTAAGTATCCATCAAAAACTTTTCGACCTTCGACCTTCGACCTTCGACCTTTGACTTTCGACCTTTGACTTTCGACAAAAAATAAACTTATGAAATTCAAAACAACGTACAAAACACTCATATTTTTGTGCATGACAATCATGCA
>SKYG01000307.1 GCA_007128045.1 Bacteroidales bacterium
ACGGCTTCCAGTTTTTGCTTTTCAATCAGCTCTCTGCGTATGGCCTTGTGGGCGTTGGATGAGCCAAACTGCACTCCCTGAGGCACAATAACGGCAGCCCGCCCGCCTGTTTTCAGCATGCGGAGCATCAGGCCAAGAAACAACAACTCGGTCTTTTTGGTTTTTACGGTCTTGAGGATGGAGCTTTCAACAGAGTCATAATCAAGGCTCCCTGTAAAAGGCGGATTGGCAAGCACCAGCGTAAAGCTATCCCGGAGGCTGGCGTTGCTTTCGCTCAATGAATCCTTGGGAATCAGGTTGGGTTTGCGTATGCCGTGTAGTTGAAGGTTCATGGCACCGATGCGGATCATGGTGCTGTCGAACTCTATGCCGGTAAACATGTTGCTGTTGTAATGTTCCCTGAAGTCCTTGTCGAGAAACCAGTCGGGATGGTTGTGGTGCATGTATTCGCCGGCAGCTACAAGAAATCCTGCAGTACCGCTTGCTGGGTCGCAAATAAGGTCATCTTTCTGTGGCTTGACCATGTCGACCATCATCCGGATTATGTGCCTGGGAGTACGGAACTGGCCGTTCTCACCTGCAGAGGCAATCTTGCTAAGCATGTACTCATATAAATCACCCTTGGTATCCCGGTCTTCCATCTGTATCTTGTCCATCATCTGCACCACCTGATCAAGCAGCCTGGGGGTGCCGATCATAAAGGTTGCCCCTTTCATGAACTCTCCAAAAACCCCACCTTCATCACCAATGGTTTTCATGTGCTCAAAAACCGTCATGCCTTCAATAGACGGTCTGGTGAACAGGTCGAACATGGTCTGTGGTTCCAGGTTCTTGAATCGCCCCCAGCGAAATGGGTAAAAATTCTCTTGATATACTGGTTCCTTGATGGGTTGTTTGGTCATGCTGGCCTGTTTTTCCTTCACCAACTGAATTTCATCCAGTCTCCTGATAAACAATAAGTATGTAAACTGTTCGATAACCGTCAGGGGGTTGCTGATGCCACCCGTCCAGAAAGTGTTCCAGATTTTATCGACCTGTGATTTTAGTTGTCCTGTGACCATAACCGTTAGTTGCTTTATTTATCCATACAAACATATCTAAAAAAACCATACAAATGATGAATTAAAACAGCAAACAAGCTTGAAACCTACATTAACAAGTTAGGATTTTCGGTAAACTAAATTCAGAAATCAGCGCACTGCACTATAAAGTGGCACTCATAAAAAACCCCAGAGATTTTAGGTGCTGAGCTATACAATAATTCCAGGGAATAATGATAAGATATAATTCAAACCGGAAATTTTCTAAATTTGTGTTGGGAAAGTCTGCAACCCAAAACCCCGTTATTTGATGAATTCTGCCGTTTTCCGCTTGGAAATGTACCCTATTTGTACCCCAACTTCATAACGTACTGATATAGAATACAGATTACTTTCTGTATCGGCAAATAGGATTTTCCCCAAACGGATTATCACCTCAGGGCGTACATGGGAAACACAACCGACGGTCTTCTCTGAATAAAGCCGCTTAATGCGACCACCAACCAACTTGAAATATTCCTTGTTTACTGAATCCAACTTCAGGGATGCTTTGCCTGGTTCATTATCACGAATAAACCCAGTCTTACAACGGATTTGGTGGCAAGCTTCTGTTGCGAAATTTTGAGCATTCGCCTTTATCCCTTAAGGAAGCATGCTCCGGAATAAATCCCTTTCATTGAAATAGGGGGGGCAATATGACCGGAATAGGGGTGCAGTAACTCCAGATTATCCAGTCTGCAAGACCAAGCGAGGAGTCCATGTTGAAAAACATCCCATAGCAAAATTAAATGCTATATACTTATCGATGGTTTTTGTTTAGATGGAATTTGAATATCAGAAGATTAATGTGATTCTAATGGCTTGACAAACCAGTAAATCGGCTTATTTTTATGGATTGGTATTTTAGTACTTGATTAAATATGCAAATGGACTATCTTTGTACTTATGGAAAACAACACTTGCATAAGACAACAGGCAGACATTAAACAGATCAACCGTTGCAAAGACCGGGTTTCAGAACTCAACGGCTCGTTTGACTACTTGTCGAACGGAATTGAATTGGCGGGAAACAATGTAAGATTGAAAATCCTGTTCCTTCTTTATGAAGAGAAACAACTTTGCGTTTGCGATTTAAGCGTCATTCTCGGAATGACCTTTTCTGCAGTTTCTCAACACTTGCGAAAACTCAAAGACCGAAAACTCATTGAAACGGAAAGACAAGCACAAACAATATTCTACTCTTTGACAAAGGAGTACGAAAATCTGCTCGAACCGTTTTTCATAATACTCGACGAGAACAAAATTTTGGATACAACATGAAAAAAAACAATGAAAATAAAAAAAGTCGAGATGAACTCCAAAATGAGATAAACAATTTGAGACAAGAAAATACTTTGTTGCAATCCGAATTGACTAATTTCAGAAATGGCAATTTGTTTAAACAGCTTACCGAGATAACCTCTAAAATATTTATTATTTATCAAAAAGATAGAATCGTATTTATTAACAACGCAGCAACTAAATTACTTGGTTACTCTGAAGAAGAATTCTTTCAGACGGAATTCATGAATTTTATACATCCTGATTTTCAGAAAATTGAGAAGAAAAATAGACTTTCCATTAAAACAGGAGAAAAAGAAATTGCTAATTTCGAGCTAAAGATTATCGCTAAAAATGGTTTGGAGCATTGGTTTGATTTCGATTACCACTTGTGTACGTGGAACAACAAGCAAGCTTTCATTGGTTGTGCTAATGAAATTACTAATAGGAAAGAAGTAGAAGAAGAACTAGTGAAATTCAGGTTGTGTATTGAACGTTCTTTTGAAGCCATTTTCCTAACTGATAAAGAGGGAAATATCAATTATATAAATCCTGCATTTGAACAAATGTATGGCTTTTCATCTGTCGAGGCTATTGGCAAAACACCTCGTATTTTAAAATCGGGCTCTTATTCAGAAGATGTTTATCAAAATTTTTAGGAAACACTTTTATCCAAAGAAGCAGTTACTGGCGAAATAATCAATAAAACAAAAGATGGTAAATTAATTACCGTTGAAGGATATAATACCTCTATCTTAGACTCAAAAGGAGATATAAATGGTTATTTTGGAATTCATCGAGATATTTCAGAGCGTAAACAGGCTGAAGAATCGCTAAAATTATTCAGAAATTTAATTGATTCTTCCAACGACTCTATTGAAGTTCTCGACCCAAATACAGGTCGTTTCCTTGATGTGAACGAAACAGGGTGCAAAGAACTTGGTTACAGCCGGGATGAGTTTTTAGAATTAAGTGTTTTTGATATTGACCCTGTAGTTAGTCCCACTACTTTTGCAGAAGTTGTAAAAGAACTTAGAAAATCAGGTTATATTACCTGGGAGGGTATTCACAAACGCAAAGATGGCACCTCGTTTCCTGTTGAGGTCAATTTAAGAATGGCAAATCTTGAAAAAGAGTATATGGTTGCTGTGGCAAGAGATATCAGCCTACGCAAACAAAAAGAAGAATCAATTTTAAAATTATCCCGTGCTGTTGAGCAAAGTCCAACATCGATAATGATAACGGATAGTAAAGGAATTATAGAATATGTTAATCCAAAACTCATCGAATTAACCGGTTACAAAAAAGATGAGGTCTTGGGTAATAATCCCAGAATTTTTAGTTCAGGAGAAAAATCAAAAAGTGAATATAAAATTCTTTGGGAAAACATTTTGTCTGGAAAAGAATGGAAAGGTGAATTTCACAATAAAAAGAAAAATGGTGAACTTTATTGGGAATATGCACTGATTTCTCCAATATTAAACACACATGGAGAAATCACCAATTTTGTTGCAATCAAAGAAGATATTACATTAAGAAAACAAACGGAGAAAGAGCTTATTCTTGCTAAAGAAAAAGCCGAAGAAAGTGACCGTCTGAAATCCGCTTTCCTTGCCAATATGAGCCACGAAATACGAACTCCTATGAATGGCATTCTTGGGTTTGCCGACTTGCTGAAAAATCCAAATCTTTCAGAGGAAAAGCAACAGAAGTATATTCAAATTATCGAAAAAAGTGGGGCACGCATGCTAAATATCATCAACGATATTGTTGATATTTCCAAGATTGAAGCAGGCCTGATAGAACTCGATATCAAGGAATCGAACATTAACGAGCAAATAGATTATCTCTACACATTCTTCAAACCCGAAGCGGACGACAAAAATATAAAACTCTCTTTTAAAACCCCTCTGCCTCACAAGGAAGCAACCATCAGAACTGACCGCGAAAAACTGTATGCCATACTTACCAATCTGGTAAAAAACGCACTAAAATACACGAAGGAAGGGGCCCTCGAATTTGGTTATAATCTTAAAAGGGACAATGAGGCTGTTGAACTGGAGTTTTACGTAAAAGACACAGGAATCGGAGTTCAAAAAGACAGGCAGCAAGCTATATTTGAGCGGTTTATTCAGGCTGATATTGCTGATAAAATGGCATATCAGGGAGCTGGATTGGGACTTACAATCTCAAAAGCCTACGTAGAAATGCTGGGCGGAAAAATTTGGATTGAAAGCGAAAAAGGCCTAGGCTCTGTATTTTATTTTACCTTGCCATACAACAATGAGCCAGTTGCAGAAACCATTGATCGCCAACATGAGCCTTCAGGAAAAAACGAAACTGTCAGAAAGCTAAAAATACTGATTGCTGAAGATGATGAAGTATCGGAAATGCTGCTGGATGAAACAGTCATAATGTTTGGCAGGGAAATTCTAAAAGCAAAGACAGGGGTTGAGGCCGTTGAAGCATGCCGTTCCAATCCGGACATTGATTTGATATTAATGGATATTCAAATGCCCGAAATGGGAGGATACGAAGCCACACAACAAATCAGGGAGTTTAACAAAGAGGTTATCATTATTGCACAAACTGCTTATGGACAAACTGGCGACAGAGAAAAATCAATAGAATCGGGATGCAACGACTATATAGCAAAACCTATTAACAAAAACGAATTACTGACATTGATAAAAGAGTATTTTGGGAAATGATTTAAAATTATAGGATTTGTGTTGATGCCAAACAAAGGTATGTGGATATGCCGGACTATACTGACCCCCTAAATCCGGTGCAAAATTGGCTATAAAAACAACATATCATTCCGGCTGATGTAGCCCCCCCCCCTTGAAAGAATACGTTGTTTGGCGTTTTAACGAACTGCTATCGTATATAATAAGCTCATGTCGTATCATGAGTGTTGGATATTTATCGAATATTTATCGAATCATATCGGATCAAAATCAAATATAAATGATATATTTGGAGTATGGATAATTAGGTACATGCATTTTCACTGACTTTAGATTGGGACCTCTTGTAAATGACTGTTTTCAAAACAAGCATAACGAAGAAATCGGACATTAGAGACAGACACTAATTAGTCAGATTGATAGATTTGATGCTTCATGGACTTCGATAGAAAAGAAAGAAGGTC
>SKYG01000191.1 GCA_007128045.1 Bacteroidales bacterium
AATAATCCGGAAACAAATAGTCCAGTAAAAGTTGTCATTGTCGATGATGAACAACATGCAGTGACAAGTCTTGGGGCAATGATTGCCAAAGATGATCGTATTGAGGTTGTGGCAACAGCTACAGATGCGAAAGAGGCGGTACAAATCATCCTGGATGCAGCTCCTGATCTTGTTTTTCTCGACATTCAAATGCCAGGCATGAGTGGCTTTGACATGATCAAAGCGTTGAAAGATGCCGGCGCAACACCGTATGTGATATTTGTTACCGCGTATGATCACTTTGCCATCGAAGCCATTAAGCATTCGGTGTTTGATTATATTCTGAAGCCCATCGACAAGAAAGAACTGCAAAAGAGTATAGACCGTTTTCTGGTCTCTTTTGTCGAAAAACAGATAGCACCCTGTTACGAAAAACTGCTGGAAGCGGTAAACCCTGACCGGAAAGTCCGGTTTAGTGTGATGGGAGGCATCGTTTTAATGCCGTTAAATGACATACTTTACGCCCAGGCCGACTGGAACTATGCCAAAGTATACCGCACCCAGGATGATGTGGAATCGGTGACGATGAACCTGGGCGCCATAGAAAAGATACTTCCTGCCACACAATTTGTTCGTGTGAACCGCTCCGTAATTGTCAACCTGAACTACCTGTATCGTATAAAACGTGCTGATCGTCAATGTGTTCTGAAAAAAGATGGGGTTGAATATACGTTTAATATCCCCGTTGCACGCATTAAATATCTGGAGAAAATAGTTTAGAGATAGTTGAATTGTTGAATTGTTGAATCGTTGATCTGTTGATTTGTTGATCTGTTGATTTGTTGTGTAGACAGGCCACGTCCTGTCCCTACAGCTTTTCTTGCGGTTAACCTGGTAACCTGGTAACCTGGTAACCCGGCAACCTGGTAACCCACAACTCGCAACTCGCAACTCGTAGCGAAACGAAGATTCCATTTTATCAGGTGCTTATTAAATGTACTATTATATGGCAGTGTTTGAAGCAGTTGCGGCATTAAACTGGCCAGGTTTTCTGGTGGGGCTGGCTGCATTTTTTATGATCGGACTGTTTCATCCGGTGGTAGCCATCATGGAGTACCACCTGGGCAAACAAAGCTGGTGGATGCTCTTTTTACCGGGGCTGGGCTGCCTGGTTGCCTCTTTCTTCTTCTCTTCATTGCTATCTATACTGCTTGGTTGCTTGGCTTTTTCCTTCTTCTGGAGCACCCTGGAGCTGTTCTATCAGCATGAAAGGGTGTTGCAAGGCAGGGCGAAACGTAACCCCAAAAGAAATTACGATGATTGACACTGCTACCTGGATGGTGTGGGGCCTGAACCTGGATGGCCTGATAGCAGGGGTGGCCACCTGGGTCATTATCTGGGCTACCAGGTATGCCTGCATAAAGGGAGAATACCATTTTAAAAGGGGCTTTCGTTATGTGTTCCTTTCTATGGGAATTCTGGGGGTTCTTGCAGCTTTATTGGCAGGCAATATTGTGGTGTCAGCAATTTTCGGTATTTTTGGATTCGCAAACCTATGGGGAATCCATGAGGTTATTGAACAGGAAGAACGCGTAAATAAAGGATGGTACCCACGCAAGCCTGATAAACAATAGTTTATATTATGTATCTGATCGGTTTTCTAGGCTCTCCCTTGCCATATCTCCTTCTAGTGGGTATGTATCTGTCGGGCTTCGCGTTCCTGAACCTGAAAGCCGCTACAAAGGTATCTGATGAAAAACTGCAATCCGAAGACCTGACTCTCATTACTACCTCCGTTTTTCCGCAAAACACAAATACCAACAGCCCGGATCATTTTATACTGTCCATTCATCAGGATAGTCGCTCCTGCCTGGCATCTGCCGCCAGTCACAGTCATGAACATGTTGCCCTGATAACCCATCATGGTTTTAAACTGTGGTATGCCGTTTTTTGGGATAAAGTTCCTCTGGTCAATTCGGGCATTATAGTTCTGTTTCAGCCTTCTCAGAACACCATCAGGCCCCCTCCTGTTGGATAAAGCCTTGTTTCCTGCAATGTCTCAGCTCATGTTGTCCTGACAAACCACCTGTCCGGGTTTGTTGCTTTTCAAGACAATTGCCATCACCTGTAGTATCTGTTTCCCGCGTTCTGTCAGGGCAAATACATGATCCAACATTCACTTTTCGACATTCAGACATTCAGACATTCAGACATTCAGACAATTTTAAACATATGAAACCACTTTTTTATAGTCATCTGAGGACTCAATCAAAAATTGCCATATCCTGTTTTGTGTTGATCATCTTGTGGTCGCCGGTGTTGTCGCAGATTGTATATAACCAGGCCGATACAACTGAAATGCCGGAGGTCAGGCTTGAAGAGATTGAAATTACCTCTATGCGTGAGTCGGGCAGGATAAGCCGCCTGCCTCTAAGCGCCGGTGTGCTTAACCTGGAACAGATACGCGGGCATGGTGTGAAAACCCTCAAGAATGCCTCTCGCCTGGTGGCCAATGTATTCATGCCCGACTATGGCTCACGGCTTACCTCTCCGGTGTATATTCGTGGGATAGGCTCCCGCATTAATGCACCATCTGTAGGGCTTTACGTCGACAACATCCCGTATTTTGAGAAGTCGGTCTTTGAGTTCGACCTTCTGAATGTTGACAGAATAGAGGTGCTGCGTGGCCCGCAGGGAACGCTTTACGGCCGGAATACCATGGGCGGCCTCATCAATGTTTACAGCCAGTCACCTTTCAACCGGCAGGGCTCCGGGGTGTCTCTCACCGGTGGCAACCCCGGCTATTTCAATGGCATGCTAACACATCAGCAACTGTTATCGCCCGTTCTGGGTGTAACGGCCAGTGCTGGCATAAACCGCCACGATGGGTTTTTTGAGAACGAACACCTGGGCCAGATGGCAGACGCCTTTCTGTCGGCCGGTGGCCGGGTAAAACTGGGCTGGCAGATCACCTCTTCGCTCATGGCAGAGTTTACAACACATGTTGAACACCTGGATCAAGGTGGGTATCCCTATGCCGTTCATAACAGCTCCTCGGGGGTTACACAGCCCGTCAGCTACAATGAACCATCATCCTATCAACGAGATATGATGTCTAATGGATTGCTGTTCAGCTATGTCACGCCAAGGCTGCAGATACAGTCGGTGTCAGCCTTACAGTACTTTAATGACAACCAGTCGATAGACCAGGATTTCTCTGTCAGCGACCTGGTATTTGCCGTACAGAAACAAACCCATGCCATGTTTTCGCAGGAGTTTACGGCCCGGTCAAATCACCAGGGCAACTATCAGTGGGTGCTCGGACTATTTGGGTTTCGTCAACAGCTTGACAATGACCTGGCCATACGTTTTGGTGAGGATGCCGTTACACGTGGGATGGTTCCGGGATTGCTAACCCGCAATCAATTATCTGATAACATGATGCAGGGAGCAGCCCTGTTTCATCAGTCTGCACTAAACGACTTCCTGTTGGAGGGAATGACCCTTACGGCAGGCCTCCGGCTCGACTATGAATCGGCCTCACTGGAACATTCAGCATCTATGGAAGCCGACTTTCCTACCCCGCCACCTTCCGGATTCGAAAGTGACCTGAGCTTCTATGAGTGGCTGCCACGCCTGGCATTAAACTATGCCTTCTCGGAACGGCAAAGTCTCTACGGGGCCATCGTAAGAGGGTATAAAACCGGAGGGTTCAACGTGGTGTTCGACAGTGATGAAGACCGTAGCTTCGACCCCGAGTATTCCTGGAACTTCGAAGTGGGGATGAAGGGACGCTACTGGAAAGACCGCCTGTCGGTACAGTCGTCGCTGTTTTATATCGACTGGAAAAACCAACAGATATATCAGTTGCTTTCCAGCGGGCAAGGTTCCATGCTCAAGAATGCCGGCGTCTCGGTGAGCAAAGGGGCGGAGGTTGAACTTCAGGCCTTGCTGATGAAAAACCTGCACTTCTCAGGTAGCTATGGCTATACCCATGCCACATTCGTAGAAAACGAACCCAACCCTGACACGGATCTTGCCGGTAACTTTATCCCCTATGTGCCTCGCCAAACCTTGTTTGCTGGTCTGAGCTACCACCATCCCGTCAAGAACGGGTTTCTGGATGCATGGCGCCTGCAGATAGGCTACCAGGGTGTGGGAAGACACTACTGGAATGACGCCAACACCTTGCATCAGGGATCATACGGCATCGTAAATACCATGCTTTCATTGGAGGCGGGCGACTTCAGGCTCGACGTGTTTGCCAACAACATCACGGCAACAGAGTACCACTCATTCTCTTTCTCTGCCCTCGGAAACCATTATGTACAGCAAGGCCGCCCTGCTACCTTTGGGATGAACCTGCATTATACGTTCTAGCAAATGCTGAGTGAAAGAAACGCCAAGCTGGTCACCCTGCTGAGCCTCTACATGGCACAGTCTATTCCGATGAGCTTTTTTTCGACGGTGGTGCCCGTGATCATGCGTCAGCAGATGTACTCCCTGGAGGCTATCGGGATGATGCAGCTGATCAAGTTGCCCTGGATCATTAAGTTTCTTTGGGCCCCATATGTTGACCGTACCGGAAGCTCAGCAACAGGATACAGAAGGTGGATCTTTTACTCGGAGGGCTTTTACGCGTTTAGCATTGCGGCAGTGGCGTTTTTTAGTCTGGAGCAGCAGTTTGAGGTGATCATCATTCTGATGGTGCTGGCAATAACGGCCTCTGCCACCCAGGATATCGCTACCGACGCCTGGGCAATACTTACCCTGACAAAAGATGAACGCAGCCTGGGAAACAGCATGCAGTCGATGGGGTCATTTTTAGGCTCCATGCTTGGTAGTGGCGTGTTGCTCATCGTATATTATTACCTGGGATGGACCTGGCTGCTACTCTCCCTGGCAGGAGTGGTGTTGCTGGCGTTGGTGCCCTTGCTGATGTACCGGCCCGATGCTATGGTGCGAAAAAAACGGCCACGAAGTAAATCGGTGTCTTTTAAAGATATTGGCAGCTTCTTCCGGCAACAGGCCATATGGAAGCACCTGGTCGTACTGGCACTGTTTCACTCAAGCCTGATAGGGATCATGACCATGATAAAGCCCATGATGATCGATTATGGGTACTCAGTAAAAGATATTGGCGTCATCTCTGGGATTCTCGCAACTGCCTTTGGCGCCCTCACGGCGATGGCTGCAGGAATATTGATGCGAAGAATCTCCAGGTCACAGTCGGCCATCCTGTTTGCCACCCTGAATCTGATTCCAGGATTGTTTTTTATGCTGATGCATACACAGTCTGACGCCTATTGGGTGGTCATTACCGGAGTGGCATTGCTGTGGGGAGCCTATGCCATGGGCATGGTGTTTGTCTTTACCGTGGCCATGGATCAGGTAAGACACTGCCGGGAAGGTACCGACTTTACCCTGCAGATCGTGGTGGTGCATATCAGCAGCCTGATTATAGCTGTTGCCAGCGGAAAAATTGCCGGCGCATTCTCCTATGGAACGCTCTTTACCT
>SKYG01000386.1 GCA_007128045.1 Bacteroidales bacterium
ATTACACCTATAGATCCCTTCTTTGCTTTTACCAATAGCTCTTTTAACGGCTCTGCACTGCGGTATGTTTCATTCCGGATGTATGCTGACCAGCCGACCACCGGGCAATTGTACTGGTTTTATCAGGGTGGCCACAAATTTATCAATTATCCGATGGAAAGCGGCTGGAAGATTTACTCATTCAGTCATATCCCAGAGTGGGTGTCACAACAGAACATTACCCGTGTCCGAGTGGATC
Source organism: Bacteroidales bacterium (assembly GCA_007128045.1). Taxonomy (GTDB): domain Bacteria; phylum Bacteroidota; class Bacteroidia; order Bacteroidales; family UBA7960; genus SKYG01. The sequence goes on from SKYG01000386.1 coordinate 239, forward strand.
CGGGTATCACCAATGCTTCGGGCGAAATTATGTTCGACTGGATGGCCATCAGCTCCCAACCTGTCTCTGCTGTCATGAGGCCCTCTCCGGTTATCCATGGCAATACGGCCAGCATCCTCACCAGTCCGACCGCAAATCCGGGCAGCTATACCGTATCGGTGACCTACGGTGATATTCATCAAGAGGTCGTGGTAAGTACCTCTGCCACGCATACAGAGACCGTTTCTGCACCGGATTCTGGGCTGCTATTGTATCCGAACCCTGCTTCAGAAGCTTTCAATGTATCATTCAATGGCAACTTCCCCGCTACCCTAAGCATTGTGTCTCTCGATGGAAGGATTCTGTTGCAGAGGGACTTATATAGGAATGACCAGCATGTGATTCCTGTGCATGAGCTGCAGAGTGGTTTATACATCGTAAAAATTATATCTTTGGGAAGGTTGTATACCGGGAAACTGATTATTCAACGTAAACTCTGAGGCCGCTTTGATGAAATACCCAATACAAAAATGTAATATACAGACGCATGATTGTTTTTCATGGGGTCAAAGGTCAAAAGTCGAAGGTCGAAGGAATTTCTTTGCGATCTTGACCTTTTTCTTTGCGTCTTAGCGAGAAACAAAAAACAAATTTTAAACAAATGAAATACCCATGCCAAACGCTTTGACACACATGAGGATGATTATAAGCGTAGAGCATAGAGCGACTTTCAGACCTTCAGACTTTCAGACATTTAGACAATTATAAACATATGAAATACCCATGACAAACGCTTTGACACACAGACGCATGATTGTTTTTCATGGGGGTCAAAGGTCGAAGGTCGAAGGTCAAAGGGAAAAAAATAAACAGATGAAACAAAAAGTTAAATGTTATATTGATTATAAGCAGTTCCTATGCATTCCCCTTGCGGTTTTGCTGTCGGTGTTGAGTGTTTTATCTTTAAAAGCTGCAATTCCTTTTCAAGGGTCCCCCCCCCGTGTAGACACACACATCCATCTTTATGACACCCGGCGCGAAGGCAGTGTGGCATTTTTGCATCCGGAGCGGCACGAAAAGGTATATTTTCCTCATCTTGCCGCACAGTTTACTGAAACTGCCAGTCCTGCCGGCGTAGATTTTGCTGTGGTGGTTGAGGCTAGTTCTCGCCGGGAAGATAACTACTGGCTGCTGCAGCATGTAGATACCACCGATGTGCTACTGGCATTTATTGCCAATCTGGATCCACGCGACCCATGGTATGAAAGTGATCTTGACTCACTGTTGCAGATCAGTGACAAGTTCAGGGGCATACGTATCAGGCCGGGAAGGCCATTTCGCCTTGACGATCCGCAGCTCGTAGAGAACCTTTTGGCGTTGGAAACCAGGGGGCTCGTCCTGGAACTTGGGGTAAACAATGTTGACCCGGAGGACCTTATCCGGATTGCACGTCTTTATCCCAGGATGCCAATTATTATTAATCATTTGGCAGGGGGGAATATGCGCATGGATGAAAATGGCCGGGAAGAATGGAAACGAAGAATGGCTGCGTTTGCCAGTGAGCCCAATGTATATTGCAAGGTGTCAGCTTTGTTCGACCTGTCCGGTCAGAACCCCGCACCCCTGGACCCCGACTTCTATGCACCACTGATCGATCCTGTAATAGATGCCTTTGGGTCTGAAAGGGTGATGTTTGGCAGTAACTGGACCTTGTCGGATCTGTTTGGTACCTACAAAGACATGATTTGTATGCTCGAAACATATATTTCCGGCCGGGAAGACATCACCGAAAAACAGATTTTTCTTGACAATACAATGAGAGCCTATGGGATTGCGATTCCTTATTGATTTTTTGGTGAACAATCCATGGCCAAATTGGTTTATACTATCGTTTAAATCCTTAATAAAAATCAAGCAGAACATGTCCGGTAACAAACACAAAAAAAAATCAGATATATATTCCAGTAGACGTGATTTCTTAAAAAAGGCATCGGCGCTGGCTGTATCATTTCCCCTTCTCTCCTTTGATGCTGGTGAACAGCCTTCCCGGAAGAGTCCCAAAAGGCGTTTGGGCCGAACGGGAGAATATATTTCTTTGCTTTCTATCGGTGGTTTTCATGTGGGTGATCCTGCTGTTTCTGATGAGGAAGCCATTGAGATCATCAGAACTTCTATTGACGAAGGCGTCAATTTTATGGACAATGCCTGGTCGTATAAGCAAGGGCGAAGTGAGACCATCATGGGATTGGCCCTTAAGGATGGTTACAGAAAAAAGGTATTGCTGATGACCAAGATCATGGCGCGCAATGTTGAGGATGCCAAGGTACAGATGGAAACCAGCTTGAAGCGCTTTGACCTCGACAGCGTAGACTTGTTGCAGTTTCATGCTGTTGGTGCCAGGGAAGGTGATGTGGATGCTGTTTACAAGGGTGGCTTGATTGAATGGGCCATGGAACAAAGGTCGCAAGGCGTTTTTAAATACATCGGATTTAGCGGACACTCTGATCCCGCCCCCCATGTGGAGATGATTGAACGTGGTTTCGAGTGGGACACCATTCAGATACCTTTAAATATCGGTGACTACCACCGTGGGCTCAGCTTTGAGAAGCATGTGCTTCCGCTGGCAATAAAAAATGACATTGGTGTGATCGGAATGAAATCGAACGGCATGGGACGTCTCGGCAACTCTGGGATAGCCACCCCCGTCGAAGGACTCCGGTACACCATGAGTCTGCCTGTGTCTACTGTGGTCTCCGGCATTGACTCGATGGAGATATTGAGAGAGAATCTGGCGTTGTTTCATCATTTTGAACCATACTCTGAGTCCGAAAAGCAGGAGCTGCTTGCAAGGAGTGCCGGACAGTCTGAGGTGATTGAACACTACCGACGCAAATCCTGATTCATTCTTATTACAACCAAAACCAATTCGTCTTCACACCTGTTTCCTCCCATTTGTTATAGTGGCAGGGGACTAATCCTTTGCTTGTTTCACAGTAGTATAATCAGACAGGGTGCAATTTCCTTGTCTTTTGTGATATTGGGAATAAGCGTGTTTATGGTATCTAGAGGATTTGGAACGATTTGAAAAGAATTTGGTATGTTTCCAAAAGTCAGTTTAGCTGAATAGTATTACTTTGCATCAGTTTTGTAACGACTGTTATGTGATGGGATGGTATGTAGTGACACAGTAAAATGCTTTTATAGGTAAAGGTCTCTAACAAATACTTTAACATGTATATAATATGAAAACCCCAACACAAATCAAACATCTTGTCATACTGACAGGTGCTTCGCTATTAGGTGGCAGTTCACTGCTGACGGCAGGCTGTTCCGGCTCTGCTGAGAGTCAAAAGGCGCCGAATATCATTATTTTTTTTACTGATGACCAGGGGTACACCGACCTGGGCATCCATGGTGCCGACCCCGACGTGCGCACCCCCAACCTGGATCAGCTAGCCAGAGACGGCGTATTGTTTTCCAATGGATATGTGACTGCACCCCAGTGTGTGCCGTCACGAGCGGGGATTATCAGTGGTCGCCACCAAAACACCTTTGGACTGGATGATAACCAGGGTGGGCCACTGTCACATGACGAGTATACCATCGCTGAGCGTTTGCGTGATGCAGGCTATGTGACCGGTATGGTGGGGAAATGGCACCTCAATCTTACACTTAGGGAGGATGGTCCCGGACAAATACAATTGGACGATTATTTGCCGCATGCACATGGCTTTGAAGAATATTTCTGCGGACCGATGGGACAGTATCATGCCTCGCATGACCTAAATGGTAATGCCCTGGAGAATCCTCCCCAGATCGTCAACGATCCTCGTTTTCGTATTGATATACAGTCAGATGCATCTTTGGGATTTTTGGAGCGCCGCAAAGCCGATGATCGGCCCTTCTTTTTATATGTCGCATATTTCGCACCGCACTCTCCCATGGAAGACCCCCCGCACTATATGGAGCGCATGGCCCATGTGGAAGAGTATGAGCGGAGGATGGGTCTGGCCTCTATCCTGGCTATGGACGATGGCATCGGACTGATCCGCAACAAGCTTGAGGAAATGGACATTGCTGATAATACCCTGATCTTCTACATCAGCGATAATGGCGCCCCTTTGCGCGAGGGAGCGTACATTGGTTCTTTAAATACACCCATGACGGGCGAAAAGGGAATGCAAACCGATGGTGGCCAGCGCGTTCCGTTCTTGGCAGCATGGCCCGGAAAGATACCTGCCGGACAGGTTTTCGAAGAAGCCGTTTGGAGCCTCGATGCCAGCGCCACGGCCCTGGCTGTGGCAGGTGCTCCCGTTGATGACCGGGTAGAAGGGGTGAACCTGATGCCATGGATGCTGGGAGAAAAAAGCGGACAGGTGCATGATGCCTTATACTGGCGTTGGCGTTCACAAGCGGCTGTGCTGAGCGGCAACTGGAAATTTGTCAGGCTCGGAAACAAACAGCGCTATTTGTTCGACATGACAGAGATCGGAAAAGAGACCGCCGCCGACAATAAAATTGAGCAGTATCCCGAGATTGCAGCTGAACTGGAGCGCAAACTCAAGGCCAGGGCCGATACCTGGCATTTCAAGGGCTTGCCCGATGAAGTGGTTGCGGCCGACCAGCTGTTTTTTGATTTGCATGTGGATCTTACCATTCCGCCACCGCCATTGGGTGAAGGCAGAACCGGGGTTTATATACCCTGGAGGGAAGGGCGTCCGGCACATTCAGGGTTAGACAGATGGAAATGACCCGCAGGGACAGGTCTCGATCTGTACATAGGTCAAAAGTCAAAGGTCGAAGGTCGAAGGTTGAAGGTCAAAGGTTGCATATGGATAATAAAGTTACCTGAGTTGAATAATGCGCATATGACACAGAGACATTGCCAGAAAAACAGATAATTACTTAGTAAATGCTTTACAAACGACGGGAGTTTCTACAAACCACGGGTCTGGCGGTCGGGGCGCTGGCCTTTGGCTGTGTGTCTTCTGTGAGTGCCCGGCGAAAGCCGAACATCTTGTTTGTCTTTGTCGATCAGCTGCGCTCCATGGATCTGGGTTGTTACGGCTCCGATCAGGTAAAAACCCCCCATATTGACCGGCTGGCCAGCGAAGGCGTTTTGTTTAGAAATGCGATCAGCACGGCTCCTGTATCGGGTCCCTTTAGGGGGATGCTGATGACCGGCAACTTTCCGTTAAAAAACGGGATGGTGTTTACCGATCATTTCTTACGCAATCCTGCCCCATACTTTGCCGAGGTATGCAAGGCACAGGGCTAC
>SKYG01000331.1 GCA_007128045.1 Bacteroidales bacterium
CTACAGTTGCGGTTCTAATCCATTTTTTAAATGACCAGGCCTTGTCGATAAATGCTGCCAAAGGAAGTGCCATAATGCCATACATGTCGATCATCGGACGAGAGCCAAAGCTGCCTCCATACCACCAGCACCACCAGCTAAATACGATGTAAACATTTAACACGATAAAGAACAAGACCGGTACAAATAATGACGGGGCATATTTGCGTAACCAGAACATTCCTGCTAATGATAATACCATGACAGGCGTATATAGCAGCCAGCCTTTCCGGTAGCTGAACAGGCCATTGAGAATTTCCGGTTTCAGAAAATAGAATTTTCCCTGATCCATATAGGAATTAAAAAAGAATTGTCCGGTCTGGGCTTTCCAATATAAAAACTGAGGGATCATAACCAGTAAAACGGCTGCACCAGCAAGAAGGAGCAACGGCCAGGTATTCGAAAGCCTGTCTTTGAAGTCACGCAGTGAAGAGATTCCAAATAAAGCCGGGAATACCAATACCAGAATATTTACCGGCCGGATCAGGATGATCAGTCCGGCAAGAAAACCTATAATCAGCGAGAATTTTATTCCAGGCTTCTCTGTCCATCTTATTGCATAATAGAGGAAAGCGTTGATCAGCCCGAAATTAAACACATGCGACATGCCTGGTTCTGACACCACGTAATACATCAGGTTGGTAGCCAGTACAACCAGCAATAAGGTGAAGGATGTGACGATATCTGAAAAGTACCGCAGCAATATCTTTCTTAAAAAGAACAGTCCAAGGAACAAATAGAACAGGGCTGCTATAAAAATCGACAAGCCATAGGGCCAGGAGTATCCCAAAGCGGAGGCTCCTGTGACATGCGCAATGATGTGTCCGACCACAAAAAATGGTGTCCACGTCATGGCCAGGCCCATGGTCATCCTAAGTAAAGGTTTCCCTGTAGGCGAAGTTTGCAACCAAATGGTACCTTCAAAATCAGGGGGAAGGTCTTTGGTAAACCCGAAATCCAAGTCATTAAATATCAAAGCCGCCGGCAGGTATCCATAATAGGAAACCACATCGTTTTGAATGATCTTGTTTTTTCCCCAGGGGTCAAGATTGATGCCGTACAACGTGGTGATAAAAACCACGAGCAGCAAACTGTATATTGACCATTTGTTTTTTTTGATTGTCATTTGATGCCTCCCTGATTAATACGCTAAGATGACGGTCAGTCACACAGCAATCAGTTGCTGAATCAACGCTTTCTGCCTGTTTGAATGACTGATATGCCTGCAAATCCGGATGTAATATAGTCTAACATCTTCCATACCGGCACCATGGCATCGTAGAAACGCATCTGGCCGCTCGGAATGATCCTCTTACGTAAGATATGCCCGGAAAAAAACCAGCCCAGAATGGCAATAAAATTAAAATATGTTGAATTGGTAACAATGAAACCTGCATCTTCCAAATGTTGCCTTAGTGATGTTGCAGTATAGCGACGAAAATGTCTTAGTTGTTCATCGAATCCATTGAAAAGAAACTGAAATGCAGGAACCAGGATTACCACTTTGCCCCCTTGCCGGAGCAGTTTATGCGCATTCTGAAGAGCCAGTTCGTGGTCTTCAATATGTTCCAGTACGTTTAGGGCAAAAACAGTATCAAATGTTCCAATCAGCTCAGGATGATTTTTCTCCAGTTCTGTATCAGATAAATCAATTCGATGTATTCCTTTAAAATTGGGTTGGTGTTCAAATCTCTGTTGTAGCCTGGGCAAATAGCTTCTGTCAAAATCGCTTAGGGTGATTTCAGCACCATCTTGTATGAAAAACTGCGATATATTGCCTATTCCGCTACCAATTTCCAGAATTTTGCCATTACAATAGGGTCGAATGGTGCGGTACATCCAACGGTTAAAATTTTCAGCTTCAGAAAGCACTTCCAAAGTTTCAGTACCGTATGCTACATTTCCTGCTATGTCAGCCATTATAATTTCAGATTACCTGTCTGATCACTTCAAGTTTAAAGTTGTCGATCAGCACCTTGTTTTTGTTAATATTCCAGATATATGATTTGAGAACCGCATTTTTCTTTAAACCTTGTGGGATGGTAAAAACAAATTCAGTAGCAGTCCAAACGCCATGTTCATGATATTGTTTAAGAAAATCGGATGCAACATAATGATAGGTCTGCCCGTTCCCTTCAACAGAAAACACCATTAGTAGGCTGTTTTCTTTTACAACTTCCTCAAGTAAAACATCCACTGTTAGCCTGATTAAATGGGTTCCTGCATCATGAATGACTGAGCGTGGCAGGCGGAATGTTGGGCCAAACTCAATGCCTTCGAGTGTATAAACATAATGTTCATCCACCGAATCAGTTACAAGAAGCCTTCTGGCGTTCATTTCAACCTCAGTGAAGGGATACTCAAAGTCGAACAGTTCAATGTGGTAAACACCACTTTCCATTTCTTTCTGTTGAATTGTTTGCAGTATCGCATGATTGTCGGCCATACCCCCGGATATTTTTCTGAATATAACCACTTTGTAGTCGTACCCTCCCAACACGGTAAACGGAATATCCGGTTTGAAATAAGTCACCACCTCAAAATCGGTATTGTCCATTATCTTTTCAAGTGGCATCCTGCCCTCGTTGGAAGAAAAATGGGCATCCCAGACAAAGAGTGTACTGTCGGGCAAGCCCCTCTCAGGAGAAGCGATATTGCTGAAGCCATTTTGTATAACATTCAGGTTCCATGGATCTTTACCTGTTGAAAAAGAAAAATATGGATTGTGAATCACCAATTTGTGTTTGAAATTTGCAGGCCTTTTCAGCCATTCCGTGACCCGGTATAAAACATCTGCCGTCAAATCCCGCCTGGCAGCCTTTTTATAAAAGGAAGCAGAGGAAATAGTCAGAAATCCCGCAAGTACTACAATGGCAACAGATAATACTCTACCCCATTGTTTGTTTACGGTTATATCATTTAAGGCATACACAGCCATAAAACCTGTCAGCGGGGAAATGCCCGCCATGACACGGTATAATCCGGCAGAGGTCTCTCCTACCCACCACAGATAGCTGTGCATAAAGAAATAGCCCCAGAAGCTACCCAATACAAGAATAATCAGTAAAAATGAGTCAGAATATAACTTTAGTCCAGACCTGAACCAGTGAATTACCATCATAACAGACCCCGAAAAAAGAAAAACCGGAATAATATAGCCAAAGTATCTTGGCATCCTTACCAGAAAATAATACCAAACGCCACTACCATAAACTGACTCCATCCCTGTAGCATAAGGTCGTTCATTGATGAGCCACCAAAAATCCTTAAAATGCCAGACCCATCCCACGATGCTAAAAAAAATAACACCCGACAATAATAATGGGATGGCTTTGTATTGACGCTTTACCAGAAATGCGACCCCGAACAATAGCAGGTATGCGAGACCTTCGGTACGTACCAAAAAAATAAATGAGATAAGGATTGCGGCAGAAAAATACCTTTCTTTAAAGAACAGGAAAATGGATATTACAAGGAATGCACTGAAAAGCACTTCAGTCATTGCTGTCGACATCATCGTGAAATAGATGGGAGTAAATATTGCTGGTATTACAGCAAACCAGGCATATCGCAACTTAGCATGCAGCGCCAGCTTATAGATATACCAGGCAGTCAGGCAGCCGAAAAAGATATTTAGTATGCGTACACCAAGCAGGCCGAACTGTGCAACAGGGGCTGTAAGTATGGTAAAGACAGGCTTTCCCCAGTGGTCCAGAAACAAGTGCGGGTATTTAAAGGCCCATCTGGAAATGTTATAATGTGCATAATTGTCGGCGCCGCCGGCAGGGATACCGGTATATGCTGCAACAACAGAAAAGATCAGACCTGCCGCAAGCAATCCGTATAACACCCATCTTCTTTCTGTTGCGTTATCCATGGTGCGACAAACAAGCTATTAACGGCGAAATATGTTGTACTTAAGAATGCAGTAAATAGCCCTGAAGCCATCCCGCCAACCAATTTTCTTCCCTTCTTCGTAGGTGCGACCATAGTATGAAATGCCAACTTCATAAATTCTAATTCCGGGAAGCCTGGCAATCTTTGCAGTTACTTCAGGTTCAAAGCCAAACCTGTTTTCCTTTATTTCAATATTCTTTATCACATCAGATTTGAACAACTTATAACATGTTTCCATGTCAGTCAGGTTCAGGTTGGTGAACATATTTGACACCATGGTAAGGATCTTATTGCCGATAGAGTGCCAAAAGAACAAAATCCTGTGTGGGTTTCCTCCCAAAAACCTGGAGCCATACACCACGTCTGCATGGCCTTCAACAATGGGTTTCAGCAAGTAGTTGTATTCCCTGGGATCATATTCCAGGTCGGCATCCTGAATAATGATACAATCACCCGTGGCTTCCTGTATCCCCCTCCTTAAAGCGGCGCCTTTCCCCATGTTTACAGGCTGTTCGTATAGCCTCATCGGAACTTCTGTGTGGCTCTCAATATAGGCAGCAATGATTTTTGCGGAATCATCTGATGAACAGTCATTAACCAAAATGATTTCCAACTGATAACCGTACATCAATTCAACAGCCAGCACCCGGTCAAGGAGACCTTCAATGGTTCTCTCCTCGTTATATACCGGAATCACTACAGACAACAACGATTTCTTCTTCATCCTTTCACAAATTTGAATGCGGCCAAAGATAATCTAATTATAGTTTAGTGCCAAACACCAATGCAAAATCACCGTATGTGTGTCAAAGTGAATGTCAAGGCAACTGCATATTTAACTTATTAATACGAGATTTCAATGTGGAAGCGGGGACTGATAACATCTGGGCTGCCTTTGCCTTATTGCCGCCCGATCGCATCAGGGCATCGCGAATGGCATTGGTTTCTACCTCAAGCAATATCTCTTCCAGCGGCTTGTTTTCAAAGTAAAAGCAGGTATGAGGCTTACCGGGAAATCTGACCTCCATCGGGATGATCCGCTTATCAATGATGCCGTCTTTCGACAGAAGCACCAGCCGTTCCATCAAATTTTTAATCTCCCTGACATTGCCAGGAAATGGATACTGTTTAAGTATCTCAAGAACTTCATCATCAATGGTTACCTCTTCAGCAGGCGAGAACTCCTTCACAAAATGTTTTGCCAGCATTACTATATCTCCGGGCCTTTCCCGCAGAGGAGGAATGCTGATGGGAAATACGTTGAGTCTGTAAAACAGGTCTTCTCTGAACTTTCCTTCGGCAACCATTTGTTTTAGGTCTTTTTTTGTAGAAGCGATAACCCTTACATCGACCTTGATGGTTTCGCCTCCTCCTACCCTTTCGATCTCGCCTTCCTCGAGTGCCCTGAGCAGTTTTACCTGGAGGTCCAGTGGGATGTCGTCGCTATCGTCAAGGTACAACGTCCCATTATTGGCCATTTCAAACCGACCCGTCTTTGCATGGGCAGCACCGGTAAATGCGCCTTTTACATGACCAAACAACTCACTTTC
>SKYG01000062.1 GCA_007128045.1 Bacteroidales bacterium
AAACACATGAAATACCCATGACAAACGCTTTGACACACAGACGCATGATTGTTTTTCATGGGGGTCAAAGGTCGAAGGCCGAAGGTCAAAGGGAAAAAAATAAACAGATGAAAAATATTTTAATTACAGGTGGTGCAGGATTTATCGGGTCGCATGTGGTCAGACGGTTTGTCAATAATTACCCTGACTCGCGAATTATCAACTTAGATAAGCTAACCTATGCCGGCAATCTGCTCAACCTAAGCGACATTGAGGGGAAAGATAACTACCTCTTTCTAAAAGGTGATATTGTTGATGATCAATACGTATTCTCCTTATTTGAGACTTATGAGATTGATACGGTGATACACCTTGCAGCCGAATCACATGTTGACCGCTCCATCTCAAATCCAATGGAGTTTGTCTTAACCAATGTAATTGGCACGGTAAATCTATTAAATGCTGCGAAGCATTTCTGGAAAAAACCCTTTAACAAGAATCGGTTTTACCATATCAGCACCGATGAGGTCTATGGTTCCCTGGGGGATCAAGGCTTGTTCTCCGAAACTACCCCTTACGACCCGCGAAGCCCTTATTCCGCCTCAAAGGCATCAAGTGATCATTTTGTAAGAGCCTATCATCACACATTCGGGCTACCAGTAGTTTTATCGAACTGCTCTAATAACTATGGACCAAATCAATTTCCCGAAAAGCTTATCCCGCTGTTTATCAACAATATGATTGAGATGAAGGCGTTGCCGGTTTATGGAAAAGGAGAAAACGTCAGGGATTGGTTATATGTTGAAGATCATGCAACGGCCATTGAGCTGATCCTCAGAGAAGGCAAAAATGGTGAAACATACAATATAGGGGGTCATAATGAATGGAGAAACATTGACCTTATCCGGTCACTATGCCGGATCATGGACACAAAGCTGGGCCGTGACCCGGGCACTACTGAATCACTGATCAGCTATGTGAAAGACAGGGCCGGGCATGACCTTCGATATGCCATTGATGCATCCAAGTTAGAAAAAGAGATGGGATGGTTACCCTCACTTACTTTTGAGGAAGGTCTGGAAAGAACCGTCGACTGGTATCTGAATAACCAGGAGTGGTTAAAGAGTGTTACATCAGGAGAATACCTGGAATATTATAAAGAACAATATGGTAAGAGGGAGGATCGTACAGATAATACCATTTAGGAACTAAACACAAATCATGTCAATCATTGACAGGTTCTTCAGGAAAAAAGCCCAAGCGGGGTGTATGTCTTTTGAGGCACTTCATACCGACATGCACTCCCACCTGATCCCGGGCATTGACGACGGGGTTAAAGATCTGGATACTGCCGTAAGCCTGATCAGAAGAATGGGTGCATTGGGGTTCAAAAAACTGATCATCACACCACATGTCATGTCCGACATCTATAAAAATGATCGAAAGACCATTCATGATGGATTAGAAAAACTCAAACAAGCCGTTAGTCAGGCGGGCATTGACATCACGTTGGAAGCTGCCGCTGAATATCAGGCTGACGATGGCTTACTGGGTTTATTGGAGAATGGTGAACTTCTCAGTTTTGGAGACCAATACCTGATGGTTGAGCTTCCCTATTTCAGTGCTCCGGCGAACCTCAATACCATTTTTTTTGAATTGCAATTAGCAGGATACAAAGTCATCCTGGCACATCCTGAGCGATATAATTACTGGCACCACCAGTTCTCCACGTTTGAAGAGCTCAAAGAAAAGAACATATTCTTCCAGCTTAACACCATTTCCCTCTCCGGATATTATTCCTATCCGACAAAGAAAATGGCAAATAAACTCATTGATGCGAAGATGATCGACTTCCTGGGAAGTGATCTGCACAACCACCAATCTTTGAAGCTACTTGAGGATGCGATGCAAGAGGCAAGTCTGAACAAACTGATGACATCAGGCCTGCTAAAAAATCATCTTATATGATTCCTTCCCTGCTAAGCAACATAACTACATAAAGCACATAACACAGTAACAAAACAACGCCCTGCCAACGTTCCAGTATTCGACGCCGGGGAAACAGCAGAAATACGAATAACAGCATACTGGCAATGATTCCAACAATAATATCATAGTTCAACACTACATTGAATGGCAATGGCCTGATCACTGCGCTGATGCCCAGAACAAAGAATATATTAAATATATTTGATCCGATGATATTGCCTATAACAATACCAGGATTCTTCTTATAAGCTGCAGCCACGCAAGTGGCAAGCTCTGGCAGCGAAGTACCAACAGCAACGATGGTAAGGCTTATAACCGCTTCACTCATGCCGAGCAGTGAGGCTATCTGCACAGCACCATCAACAATCCATTTACCACCTGCAATGAGGGCAGCAATTCCTCCGATGATCATCACAACAGACAACCACCTGGTATGCTCTTTAACTGGTACGCTTTGTTGAACATCTTCTTTTCTTGCAATGCTAAAGGCATAGAACATAAACAAAATAAAGAATGCTGTAAGCACGATACCATCACTCCTGTAAATCATTGATACAGGAATGCTGTCAATGATTGTATCATTGGCCAACACACCAATGACAAAAGCAGCAAGAATAGCCAATGGTACTTCTTTCCACTGAGTATCGTTGTTGACAGCAAGAGGATAGATTACAGCTGACACCCCGAGAATAAGAAAAATATTTGAAATATTGCTTCCAAGAATATTGCCCATGGCAACATCTGCAGCGCCTTTGAAGCTGGCAATCAGGTTTACGACCAGTTCAGGCGATGAGGTACCAAGAGCCACGATGGTTAATCCGATGACAATATGGGGAATGTTGTATTTTTTTGCCAGTGATGCCGACCCATCAACAAGCCAGTTAGCACCATATATCAGCAACACAAAGCCAGCAACAAAAAGAATATACGTGAGCATTAGCTTTGGATTAAGAAAAGAGGCTTCCGTGATATGGACATTCAGCCATCAGGCACTATATGCCTCAATATTCCGGTCTATTTTTTTTACCAAACCTTGCAGTACCTTACCTGGCCCAACCTCAATAAAGGTACTGGCACCATCGGCAATCATGTTGTTCATTATTTGGGTCCATCGCACCGGTGAGGTAAGCTGGGCGATCAGGTTGTCTTTGATTCTGGCTGGATCTGTAGTAGGCTTGGCATCCACATTCTGGTAAACAGGGCAGATGGGTGACAAAAATATGGTATCTGTAATAGCTTCAGCCAGTTCTACCCTGGCTGGCTCCATAAAGGGTGAATGAAAAGCGCCACCAACTTTCAGGGTCAACACCCTTTTAGCACCTGCCTGCTGCATCAGCTCGCATGCAATCTCAATGCCCTTTTCACTTCCCGATATGACCAACTGCCCGGGACTGTTATAATTGGCAGGAACCACCACCTCAAATATCCCGGCACATACTTGTTCTACCACCTGATCGTCGAGACCGATGATGGCAGCCATGGTGGAGCATTCTGTTTCACAGGCTTTCTGCATAGCCATAGCCCGTTTTGAAACGAGCCGCAATCCATTCTCAAAAGATATAGCGCCAGCAGCAGCCAGAGCTGAAAACTCACCCAAAGAATGGCCTGCTACCATCGCTGGAGAAAATTCCTTTCCCAGCGTATGGGCTAAAACTACAGAATGCAGATAGATGGCGGGTTGCGTAACCTTTGTTTGGCGAAGATCCTCATCGGTACCGGCAAACATCAGGTCAGTAATCCTGAATCCGAGGATCTCATTGGCCCTTTCAAATAATTCCTTTGCCTCCGGTGAGTTATCATATAAATCCTTACCCATCCCAACGAACTGAGCACCTTGACCAGGAAATACATAAGCTTTCTTCATGATTTCAAACAATTGATGTCAACAACTGATTCAGGCCACAAAGATATGTTTTTTTACCTGTATTATCCATGTTTTTAATTCAGGTTAATGCAAGTTTGAACCAAGAAGGTGGATAAATTCTGCGCGGGTCTTTTCAGTTAGAAAAGCACCGGTAAAATCACTGGTAGTAGTTACTGAGTTCTGCTTTTGAATACCGCGCATCATCATGCAATAGTGATGCGCCTCAATTACCACCGCAACACCCAGAGGATTCAGGGTCTCCTGTATACACTCCTTGATCTGGGTAGTGAGTCGCTCCTGTACCTGCAAACGACGGGCGTAAGCATCCACCACACGGGGTATCTTACTCAAACCAACAATATAACCATTGGGGATATAAGCAACATGAGCCTTGCCAACAAAAGGAAGCATATGATGCTCACACATCGAATAGATCTCAATGTCTTTTACAATGACCATCTGCCGGTAGTCCTCTTTAAACATGGCCGAACGCAATATCCCATGAGGATCGAGGTCGTATCCATGGGTGAGAAACTGCATCGCCTTAGCCACACGTTCCGGGGTTTTCTGAAGCCCTTCACGCGATGAATCCTCACCAACAAGCTCCAAAACTTTCTTATAGTGTCCGGCAAGTGACATGATCTTTTCAGGGTTGTAAAGATCGATTTTTTCATAGTCATCCATCTTATTCTCAATAACCATTCCCTTGCTTATCTCTGATGCCATACAAACAATTTTTTGCGGTTCAACAATTCAACAATTCAACAATTCAACAATCATTTACCCATAATAGGAAACATAATTCTTTTCTGTTTCTTCAACCCGTATACAATGAAGCTGCGCACCCTTATCCTGAATGGGCTTTTCAAGCTGTTCCCAAATGCCAATGGCCAGGTTTTCCGTGGAAGCCAGGCGCCCTTGCATAAAATCAACTTCAAGATTGATATTCTTATGATCAAGACGTTCTATTACCCGCGATTGAATGATCCTGCTCAGATCTTTCAGGTTGATGACAAATCCTGTGTGATCATCTACCTCGCCCTTAACAGTAACATACAACACATAATTATGACCATGCCATTGAGGGTTGGAACACTTTCCAAAAACCTCACTATTTTTTTCGTCATCCCATTCTGGTCGAAATAACCGGTGTGCTGCATTAAACGTTTCCCTACGGGTAATATACATCATCTGTTAAGACAATTTAATTGAACTGTACAGTTAATTTGTTTATTTGTTCGACTTTCAACGTGAAACATCTTCAAATATACAACCTTTATCCTTAAGACATCCAACAATTTAGTGCTTAATCAAATCAAAATAACTCGACTTTCGACCTTCGACCTTCGACTTTTGACAAATATTAAACACATGTAACGTGGGCAGAATCAACAAATAAAACAGTTTTGTTCAATAATTACAAATAATTATTAAACAATAATAGGTTGTAAAAGTTCAAGGGGGGAATCTTCGGAGTATAAAATGCCGTTATGAATATAATAAGCAGGGGCTTTTTCACGCAGATTATAATGCAGAGACATTGACTGGGCATAGGCTCCGCAAGAGTGAATAGCAAGCAGATCGCCTCTTTTTGTTTCAGGGAGCAACAGCTCTGTGGCAAAGACGTCGCTGGATTCGCAGGCTGGCCCGACCACATCATATTTGCCTGTCACACCCTGGGAGCTAAGGTTACTGATCTTATGAACAGCCTGGTAAAGAGCTGGTCTTAACAACTCCGTCATGCCGGCGTCAGTTATGACAAATTGCTTATTGATGCCTTTTTTCACAAACAACACCTTGGTGATAAGCTTAGCTGCTTGACCAACGATACTTCTTCCCAGTTCAAAATGCACACTGATATGTTTTGGAAGATTCAGATTGGTTGCGAAAAGATTAAAGAATAAGTTAAAGTCAGGTATCGGATTTTCTTCAGGATTGTTATAATCTATTCCAAGTCCACCCCCAAGGTTAAGCATGGTGGCGCCATATTCTTCGATCCTGAATTCATTCCATATATGGTTTACCCGTTCACACAAAAGTGCGAATGGTTTGGATGATATGATCTGGGAACCAATATGGAAATGCAGACCCATAAAATTAAGGTATTCGCTGTTCCGGCAGAAATCCAGGGCTTCCTGCAGATGCATCAAATGAATGCCAAATTTGTTTTCATCGCGACCTGTTGTGATATTCCGGTGGGTTTCTGCATCGACGTCGGGATTCACACGCAAGGCAACGTGTGCAACGTTACCGGCCTTTTCAGCCAATTCTGAGATAACGGCCAGTTCTTCTACCGATTCACAATTAAGGCAATATATCTCATTATCGAGGGCAAGCATGATCTCGCTGTCAGTTTTACCCACTCCGGCAAAAACTACCATGTCCGGTGAACAACCATGTTGTAATGCTGCAGCTACTTCATCTCCACTCACACAATCAGCTCCCAAACCACGGCTGATAATCCTTTCGACCAACGGTTTCTGGTTGTTTGCCTTAAGTGCATAATGTACTATATAGCCATATTTGTTGGCCTCATTTGTAACAGCATCTAAGGTTCTGTCAAATAAATCAAGGTCATAAAGGTAGAAAGGAGTGTTTATATTATGTAGTGCATTCATCCGGATAATTTGTTTTAGCCAATTGATATGTTTCTGCCCAGGTATGATAATGTTGTAACCCAGTCTGGGATAAATTTATAGTCACATTTGTGTTTGATCAGGTATTGTATGGGGTTTAGTTTGAGATGATTGTTTTATCAGGCATGGCTGTCTTTTCAGTTTCAGCAGTATTAAACAGGCCCTTTTGGAGGGCTATAAGCGCTTCTTGTTTTTCATCCTGGGGTAACACAACGGTCAGGTTGTTATGACTACCACCAAAGGAAACCATTTTTACCTGTAAATGTTTTAAAGATTCTAATATTCGTGCCGCATATCCCTGGTGTTCAGCCAGCACATCGCCAACGATACATACAATTGATTGATTGCTCACAATAGATACCTCACCCAGCTCTTTCAGTTCTCTTATCACCTGATCCAGAAATTCGGCATTGTCGATTGTCAGGGAGACTGCCACTTCGGATGTGGTAATAACATCTATGGGGGTTTTCCAGCTTTCAAATATCTCGAAAACCCTTCGCAAAAATCCATATGCATTAAGCATACGAGCCGATCTGATGCGGATCATGGTGATTCCATCTTTGGCGGCAACAGCTTTAATGCCTTTAGAATCCGGTCCCCGGCGGATTATTGTACCGGCTGTAATAGGTGTCAGGGTGTTTTTTAAATACAGCGGGATATTATTAGATCTGGCGGGCCAAACACAGGAAGGATGTAAGATCTTTGCCCCAAAGTATGCCAGCTCAGCAGCTTCACCAAACGAAAGCTCTCTGATGGAGAACGTATCCGCCACATAGCGAGGGTCATTGTTTCTAACACCATCTATATCCGTCCATATCTCTATTGCTGATACATCCATGGCAGCTCCGATCAGTGTGGCCGTATAATCGCTTCCACCTCGCTGCAGATTGTATGGGTCGCCATGATGATCTGTACAGATAAACCCCTGAGTGAGATACCGTCCATGTTGCATAGATCCATACAACCTCAATAATCGTTCATGAATATCAATGATCGAAGGTTCTCCATCGGCACCCAGATGGATAAAATCAAACGCGTTTATTAATTTGAAACCGCCATCATTTGCGTTAAGAAAGTCAACAAACAGTTTACAGGTAATTATCTCACCCTGAGCTAGCAACCAATACTCATCTCTTTTGTTGTGTGTCCCGTTCAGGAAAGATCCGATTTTCGCAAAATGTGCGGCGAGCATATCCAGCGTAGCAGATGCTTCAGATAGGTCGGGAAACAGATTGTAACAAGTTTTATTATAAAGATGGTGCAAGTCAGATAATAAACCCAATGCGCGGTGGGTATTACCCAGGCTCCATAAACGGGCTATATCAGTCAGGGTATTAGTTACGCCCGACATGGCCGAGCATACTACAATGCAATCCTCCTCAGCCCCGATAATCTCAGCTACCTGACGCATTCTTGATGCATCACCAAGAGAAGTTCCACCAAATTTCAATACTTTCATATGTTTAAAATAGTCTGAATGTCGAAAAGTCAGAATGCAAAGTAACTACTTCTGATACAATCTGTGAAATTATTATAAGATATAAACATTTTTCTAACTTTGTGTTAAATTTTAAACATATGACCATAGCAAAAGCCGTAGAAGATATGATCAGGCAGTCACCTTTTCTGGCAGAGGCTTTGTCAGAGAACCTGATCAACATTTCATCCCTGGCCAGGAAGATAAAGCCTGACATTGAAGCACTAACAAAAAAAAGTGTACAGGAAAGCGCCATCATCATGGCCATTAGCCGCATGCCGCCAGGTGAGTCAGTGCGGATAAGCAGAAGCATCAAAGCCTTTATGAGTGAGCTGGGTGATATCATTGTCAGGTCTGGTTTAAGTGACCATACGTTTGAGAACTCTCCGACACTTAGCACCTCCCGGCGGCAACTAATGGAGGAGATATTAAGCGAGAAAGAGATTTTCTATACCTTCTCACAGGGCGTGTATGAAACCACGCTGATCGCAAGCCGATCATTGGATGATCTGATTGACAGGATATTCAGCAACGAGAAGCGGATATCCAGAAAAACGGATCTGAGTTCTATTACCCTCCGGCTTCCTCAAAACAACACGGAAGTTTCCGGGGTTTATTACTTCATCCTTAGAAGTCTTGCCTGGGCAGGCATTAATGTTTGTGAGATCATTTCCACGTCTAATGAGATCAGTATCGTGGTATCCAACAATGACGTAGACCAGGCATTTTCTATATTGATGAAAATGAAGCGGTAAACTATAATTGGTTTATGGTTTAAGGTTTATGGTTTAAGGCTGAGCGAAGCGAAGTCCCGAACGAATGGTTGCAAGCATTTATCACATATATGGATACAATGTGTCAATCCATCTGTCTTCGGTGATAAAAAAGCTACCCATTGATTCCCATTGCTGAAGGATACGATTTGTTTTCATCTGATCAGCATTCATTCCATTCTGTTTTGCTGTTTTCACAATTTCTGCCGTATTCAGCAATGTCTGGAGATAATCTTTATATTGCGAAATCGTATAAACGGGGCCATGCCCTCCAATAATGGTTACATCATCAGGATATTGGTTTGTAATCCACTCAACATTCTTCAGATAACCTAACGGGTGCCCTCCATTTCCGGTATCTACATAAGGAAAATTATCAGCAAATAGCAGGTCTCCAACAACAAGCACTTTGCTGTCAGGAAAATATACTATAATGTCGCTATTGGTATGCCCTTCCGGCAGGTGTTTCATGATCACAGGTTCTCCGTTGAATACGATATTCAACTCATCAGAGAAGGTGATATTTGGCAATGCATATTCGGGAAAAGCTGGGATGATGCGTTCTCCCTGTCGTCTCTCCGTTCCAAGAAAATTTTTCACCTGGTGATGGGAGATGATATCCACCCCAGAACCCAGACCCAAATTGCCGCCGGTGTGATCACCATGGATATGGGTATTAACCAGATATCTCAGGGGTTGATCTGTTAATTTAGTAATTGACTGTTTCAGTAATGAAGCGGTTTGCTCATAGGCGGCATCAACCAGAAGTACACCATCAGTACCAATGAAAGCAACAACAGCAACCCTGTTGTCTACAAATAACCGATATATTCCGGAAGAAACTTTAGTGGTACTTATTGTAGCAGTTGACCAGTCGCGTTGGGCACTGGCAATCACTGGGATAAGAAATAAGATAGGTAAAATACGTTTCATACGTTTAATATTTGTCTGAAGGTCTGAAAGTCTGAAGGTCTGAAAGTAAAAAAAACAGGCAATCACCAGGACAGAGATACGGATATGCATTTTTTTCATTTCAATTATTTTTTGGTAAGACATTTTAAATTACATACAAATTTCCCCATCTCATTCAGTAAATGGAATACAAAAATGGAAGTAAACGATGCAAAAATGGAAGTCAGACTTCACGGAAAACTGATGGCGGATGCCCGGTAGATTTTTTGAAAAAGTTACTAAAATGCTCTGATTGTGCAAACCCCAGCCGTATTGCGATCTCTTTCACACTATTGTTGGTAAATTTTAGTTTCACAACCCTGCCTGGGTTTAGAAAAATTATTGAATTGGGATGGAGATTTACTGTGTCAAAATCAATCGAAACATGACTAATTCCTCCGGCAATCCACAATATCTGATAGTGATCCGGACTGCTGATATTTCTTGTCTGGGGTTGAAGGGTTTTTACGTACACACGAACACCAATTTGCTTATATATGCATTTATATACATAAATATAGCATCTTATTATGTATAATCCTAATTTTAGACAATATAATAGAAACATTCCGACACGATGGTGCTTCCAACCATCATACAAACCCGTAAAATTCTATTAATTTGATATTTATTAAATTATTTCATTATACATTTGTTTCTTTTTAAATTATTTTATTAATTTGCGTCGGAATTATAAATCGACAGACCATGACAGCCCATAATCGAACGAAAAGTCAGCTGGATAACATTTTATCAGGTGTGGAAAGATCCTTCTTCCATCAGTCAGAGATTACGGAGATTAGCACCAACATACCTTATATTGTAGTTGAGAACTTTCCCAATCTGGGATTGATTACTGCCATGCGGTTTCTTGAATGGGTTTGCGACAATCCGGATGGAGTTGTGAGCCTTCCAACCGGGAAAACTCCTGAGTTCTTTATTACATGGACCAAATACTTGCTTAAAAATTGGGATTCAGAAGCCGGGAAGAGGTTTCTTGATCGCTATGGCATGTCGAGGTGTAGAAAGCCATCATTGAGGGGCTTGCAATTTGTTCAGATTGATGAGTTTTATCCCATTGACAGCAAGCAGCACAACAGTTTTTATCATTATGTAAACAAATACTATCTTGATGGTTTTGGCATGGACAAAAGCAAGGCATTGTTGATCAACAGCGATGAGATACCCCTTGCCGGAGGCATGCATTTCTCCGCTGTATTTCCTGATGGCAAAATCGATTTATCTCTCAGATATAGAGAAACCCATTCTGTGTTGGAGCAGATCCAGCAAGATTCGATTTTTATGATAGACCAGTGGTGCAGTGAATATGAGCAGCGCATCCGTGACCTTGGCGGGATCGGTTTTTTTCTTGGTGGGATTGGACCTGATGGTCACATTGCCTTTAATGTAAGAGGATCGGACCCATACAGCACAACACGGCTCACGGCAACCAACTTTGAAACCCAGGCGGTGGCAGCCGGCGACCTGGGTGGTATTGAGGTGTCGAAAAACCGGTTGGTTGTCACCGTCGGCCTGGAAACCATCACCTACAAACCTGATGCTGTTGCCATCATTATTGCAGCAGGGGAGGCAAAAGCAGACATTGTAAAAAGATCTTTGGAGTCGAACGTGACAAACATCTACCCTGCCAGTGTGTTAAGCAAGCTGCCTGGTGCCAGATTTTACCTGACTATGGGAGCCGCATCACAGCTAAGGGATATGGTGAATATCCATTTCCGGAAAGGAAACTGGAGCGACCAGAAAACAGAAAAAGCCATCATTGACATCTGTAAAACTATTCAGAAGTTTGGCCATAAGCTGGATATGGAAGATGTGCAGAATGATCATCTGTGCATGCTGATTCCTGGGTTGGGGTTGCATCATGTAGGGGAAGTTTCTGAACGCATTATCAATAAGATACTACGGGGCATGCGGCAGGAAAAAAACCAACGGTTTTTGCATACCGGGCCTCATCATGATGACATTATGCTGGGCATCCTCCCGTTTATCAACAATCATATCGCTGAGCCAGACAATCATTTCCGTTTTGCTGTCTTAACCTCTGGGTTTACCGCCGTTACCAATCGATTTGTTACCGGCCTTCTTGAGGATACGCTAAATTTGATAACTAAAGGGTTAATCCAAATGATCCACTACATGGACTTTTTCAGTACCGGTTATGCACTGAAAAGTGATAAGGATGTATATCATTACCTGAACAATGTAGCTTCCGGAAACAAAGATGAACAACGCAGAGGTATTTGTCACCGGATTGTCAGGGCTCTGGTACAGATATACAATCTGAAAGACAGGAATCACCTTATATCAACGCTTCAACACGTTTTGCAGGTTTTGAGCAACAGTTATGACGGAGAGAAGAACCCTCCCGATGTGCAAAAACTCAAAGGAATGATCAGGGAGTTTGAAGAAGAACTCGTGTGGGCACATTATGGGATTCAGGTCAAACACGTAGAACATCTGCGGTTGGGATTCTATCAGGGTGATATATTTACAGAGCAACCCCGCCGGGGGCGTGACGTTGAACCTGTTTTCAATTTGCTTAAAGAATTCAACCCGACTGTGCTTAGTCTTACTTTTGATCCGGAAGGAAGTGGACCCGACACGCACTATAAAGTGTTGCAGACCATCGCGGAGGCACTCAGGATGTGGCAAGATGAAACAGACCTATCAGCATTACGGATATGGGGATATCGTAATGTATGGTATCGTTTCCATCCGTCTGAAGCAAACATCATCTACCCCGTATCACTGAATACCCTGGCAGAAATGGAAGAAGCATTCACCAATTGCTATATCAGCCAGGTTGATGCATCCTTTCCCAGCTACGAACTCAACGGTAAGTTCAGCTCCCTGGCTAAGAAGATTTGGGTAAGACAACTTCAAGATGTTCAACTTTTATTGGGAAAAAACTATTTTTACCAGAACAATGACCCACGCATCAGGGCGTGCCATGGTTTAATATATGTAAAGGAGATGAATGTAAGTGAGTTTCTAACCTTTGCCCGCGAATTGAAAGAATCTGTTGAAGGAATGACAGTTTGAAAATAAGAAAAAAAAATGGCCGAAACTGATCCAATTTCCATTGCTGGCACCCCGGGAACCAACCGGACCCTGATGAAGAAAAAGATTCTTGGGGTATTATACAAGAATGGTCCGGGTAGCATTACAGACATTTCGAAGTTGTTCAGGCTGAGCATTCCTACTACTGCCTCTATAATCAATGAGTTGACCAACGACGGTTGGGTTGGCCAAACCGGTATGGGCAATTCAGCAGGTGGCCGCCCACCTGTTTTGTATGGGCTTCAGCCGCATGCGAAATATATCGTAGGGATAGATGTAAGCCGAAGGCACAGCAGACTGGCGGTCTTTACCCTGGCAAACAGTCCTGTAGGCAATATTGTTGAAATACCCGTCGGGCTCGAAAACAGTGACAATACCACACAGATCTTAACAGATCATGTTTCCAAGCTACTCAAAAGCAATGATATTCCACAAAGCAAACTTCTTGGCTATGGAATTGCCATGCCAGGGTTGCACGACGTTCGTAAGGGGATCAACTACAGCTATCAGTTGCCCGGAAACACTTCGGTTGCTACACTTTTCAGCGAAACACTTGAAGGACATGTCTGTATAGAGAATGACACCAAATCAATGGCCCTTGGCGAAGCATGGTTTGGACGTGCAAAAGGCATCAAGGATGCACTGTGCCTGAACATTGGAACCGGGATAGGCATGGGCATCATTATTGACGGGAAGATATTCCGGGGCCAATCAGGTTTCTCGGGTGAATTTGGACATATCCAATTGGTAACTGATGGTAAGTTATGCTATTGCGGGAAAACAGGGTGCCTGGAAACAGTAGCATCAGGTGCCGAAATAGTCAGAAAAGCAAAAAAAAGTATTGCCGGAGGGATGACTTCACTGATCAGTGATTTTGTCAGCGACACATCAGCAATCGACCTGAAGACGATTATTCAGGCAGCGAGTGAAGGTGACATATTTTCCATCCAATTGCTGGAAGATACCAGTGAACACCTTGCCAGGGGGCTTGCCATGGTGATACACTTACTGAACCCTCAAATGATCATTATCGGAGGAAGCTTGTCGGCAGCAGGCCCACTAATATCAGAACCCATCAGACATAAGCTCACCAAATATACCATCGGACAGATATTACAGGATGTAAGCATCCAGATCAGCGATCTCGGACGTGATGCAATCCTTTTGGGTACGATACCATACGTCTTATCGAATTATTTTGAACTTCAATCTGACAATTATTAACTTAAGACTGCACGCCAATGATCTTACAACCAATCGACTGGGCCATCATCGTCTTGTTTTTCATCATCCTTCTTTCTATTGGCTTTATCGCTTCAAGAAAGGCAGGAAAGAGCACCACCAACTTTTTTCTTTCGGGCCGCAACATGCCCTGGTGGCTATTGGGAGTTTCTATGGTTGCCACCACTTTTTCAGCCGACACACCAAATCTTGTCACCGACATGGTTCGTACCGGAGGGGTGGCAAGCAACTGGTTGTGGTGGGCATTTCTGCTCACCGGCATGTTGACAGTCTTTGTGTATGCAAGGCTGTGGAACCGGTCAAAAGTAATGACCGACCTCGAATTTTATGAGCTGCGCTACAGTGGGAAAATGGCTGCATTTCTAAGGGGCTTCAGGGCAATTTACCTGGGCTTTTTCTTTAATGTGATGGTCATTGCCAGTGTCTCGTTGGCGTTCATCAAAATTGCCGGTGTGATGCTGGGACTACAACCCGCCCCGGCATTGATCATCGCCGCGGTTATCGTGGTTTTTTATAGTGGGCTGGGTGGCCTAAAATCAATTTTATGGACAGATCTTTTTCAGTTCAGCTTTGCCATGTTCGGTGCCATCATCGCTGCCATCCTGATTACCAGATCACCCGAGATTGGCGGTTTAGAGGCTTTGTTCTCACACCCTGACGTGGCCGATAAACTCCGTTTTGTGCCAAGCGTATCGCAACCTGAGCTGTTCCTGAGCATATTTCTGATCCCGATAGCCGTGCAGTGGTGGGCTGCCTGGTACCCTGGTGCAGAACCCGGCGGAGGAGGGTATGTGGCACAGCGCATGCTTTCCGCCAAAAACGAAGACCATGCCGTTGGAGCTACTTTGCTCTTTAACTTCTTCCACTATGCCCTTCGACCCTGGCCTTGGATCGTTGTAGGACTGGCATCACTGATTGTCTTCCCGGATATTCAGTCGATGGTCGACAAATTCCCGGATGTTTCCAGGCAATATATACAAAATGACTTCGCCTATCCGGCCATGCTCAAAGAGTTCTTGCCTGCGGGCCTGCTTGGCCTGGTGGTGGCTTCACTCATCGCTGCCTATATGTCAACCACCGCATCACAACTGAACTGGGGGTCTTCCTACCTCGTTAACGATTTCTATGGCAGGTTTTACAACCCCCAGGCAACTGAAAAACAAAAGGTGACGTTTGGACGGATCAGTACTGTGGCATTGATGTTTTTCTCAGTGCTGCTTGCCCTGGTTTTGCAAAATGCCTTGCAGGCGTTCCAGTACCTGCTGATGATCGGTGCTGGTACCGGCCTGCTTTATATCCTAAGATGGTTTTGGTGGCGCATCAACGCATTTTCTGAGATTACAGCCATGCTGGCTGCCGGGAGTTTCTCGCTGGTTTTTATCTTACTGGAAAATTTTGTGTTGAAACATACCGGTGCGAACATGGTGGAAATATTTGGGGTAACCACATCCATCACCTACTGGAACGTCATCAAGTTTACCAGCGTTGTAGGTCTCACATCCACCTCTTGGATCATGGTCACATTCCTGACAAAACCAGCCAATGATGCCACCCTGCGTGACTTTTATACAAAGATAAAACCCGGCGGTCCGGGCTGGAAGGCAGTGATCGACAAGGCAAAGGCTGAAAACATTGAACTGGTAAAGGAATCTGACCTGAGGTGGGATGTCCCGACTGGCATCATCTGCATGATACTGGGATCTATGGCCATATACAGTATCCTGTTCACCATTGGGAATGTGCTATATGGCCAAACCGCACAGGCAGGCATTTTCCTTCTGATTACCATCATTTCATCCATTCTTTTGCATCGCTTCTGGAGGAAACTTAAACGAGCCTGACTATAATCAGCCCTGATACTAACAAAATAATAATATGATTTCGGATGAGAAAGGCAACATATCCACCTGAAAATATCTTTTACCAGTTCCTAACTGAAGGATCTCAGCAAAGTATCGTTGCTACCGGTTCCGGGCATATTCATGATACATGGTGGATCCGGAATGCGGATAGCAACAATCCCGATTATATCCTTCAACGTATCAACTCAAAAGTATTTCCTGATGTGAACTTGTTGATGTCAAATATCATCACCGTCACAAAACATCTTAAGGACAAGAGGCTTGACAGCGATCCAATGGAGCATCTCGAGGTAATCTCCACAAAAGAAAATGCCTCCTACTTCACCGACGCTGAGGGTGAGTATTGGCGCATGTTCCGAAAAATTGATCCAGGGTTTAGTTATGATATTGTACCTGATCCCGATGTTGCATATCAGGCAGGACAGGCCTTTGGCCGTTTCATCAGTGACCTTGCTGACCTGCCGCATACAATGATCCAGCCTGTTATCCCCGGATTTCATTCTGTGACCATGCGTTACCAGCGGTTCAGGCAGGCAGTGGAATCAGACCCCTGTAAAAGACGGCAGCAGGTGACGGCAGAAGTTGACATGGCTGATGAATACCTAAACAGGATGCTAACCATCCCCGAATTGGAGAGAACGGGCAAGTTGCCCATACGCATCACGCATAACGACACGAAGTTAAATAACGTTTTGTTTGACCACCATACCCGGGCGGTTTGCGTAATAGACCTTGATACAGTCATGCCGGGCCTATCCGTGTATGATTTTGGCGATTCCATCCGAACGGCTGCGAATACATCCCACGAAGATGAAACTGATCTGACCAGAACCAATTTTGACACTGTCATTTTCAGGTCATATGCCGATGGATTTCTCCAGAGCCTGGGCCATCTGTTAACGCCTGAAGAGACGCATGTGCTTCCATTGGCAGCGCAGACCATTACCTACATCATGGGCATACGGTTTTTGACTGACTACCTGGAGGGAGACCATTACTTTGCCACCCATCGTCCGGGTCATAACCTCAGCCGGTGCAGGACACAATTCACGCTTCTCAAGAAAATGATACAACAACACACATTTTGCACGGATACCATCGGAGAATTATTAGAAAAACATCAATTAAGTCAGAAATCATAAAATACCGCTTGACCAGGATGTGTATGACGCTGCTGAATGGTCGGCCATCATTGAACCCTCCAAGGTATCCGCGACAAACCTGGGTATGCCTGTAAAAATCCCCGATTTCACCAGGGGCGACTGGAACATACTGTAACCTGTATCCTACCATAGAGCGGATTAAAAGGCTGTCTTCTTGCTGCCACCAACGAGAACTTCAGGTTATATTTGCAAATATTATTACCTTTATTGCCTGAATTTAACCCGGCAACCCGGTAACAGGCGACCCGGCAACCTGGTAGCCTGGTAGCCTGGTAACCTGGTAACCTGGTAGCCTGGTAACCTGGTAACCTGGTAACAGGCGACCACAAGGGTCGCCCCTACATAAACCCACAACTCTTAACTCACAACTCGTAACAACATGGAACGCAGAGATTTTATCAGAAAAACCACCTTGGGTGGATTAGCCATGGCAGGTGTTTCTGCCGCGGTAACAGCAACAACTGCTGACGCCTCATCATTGGAATCAAACAAGGAACTAAACCTATCGAACAAGGCACAGTTTAACCTTAAATACGCACCAAACTTTGGCACCTTCAGGGAGCATGCTGGCAATGATCCAATCGATCAGATCAGGTTCATGCACGATCAGGGATTCAGGGCCATCTTTGACAATGGCCTGATGAACAAGGAACCAGCCATGCAGGAAAAAATTGCCAATGAGCTTGACCGTCTTGGGATGGACCTTGGCCCATTCGTACTATATGCCGACTTTAGCGTCAAGTCGATGGTTACCAAAGACCCCGAGATGATGGAGATGCTCAAGGAAAGAATGAAGATGGGGCTGGAGGTTCAGAAACGAACCAACATCAAAACAGCGCTTGTTGTGCCAGGTCGTTACGACGAAAGATTACATTGGGATTACCAGACCGCCAACGTCATCGACTCAATGAGAACGTGCTGCGACATTGTCGGGCCATCCGGACTGGTACTAGTGATGGAGCCACTGAATGGGCTGATAAACCATCCCGGATTGTTCCTTACCACCATTCCACAGGCATATATGATCTGCAAGGCT
>SKYG01000215.1 GCA_007128045.1 Bacteroidales bacterium
ATAATTGACAATTTTCTTATACATACTTGATTTGTTTTTTATTGGTTGAATGAATTACTTTTTTGCCTCAATTTGGTGTTCACCAAAGTAGAGAATAATCAATGTATTCCGGAATAAAATTTTTGTCATTTATAGGTCGAAAACTTGTCATATTTTAACTCCGGTTATTGTCATGAATGGGGGGGGGTGTTTTTTCATCATATTGGCAAAAGATAAAAGATCTAGGTGAAACCAATGACCAGTCAACCACCGAACCCGGTGTGATGGATTTATTAGAACCTGCACATGAATGCCTGTTTCTCGATGCGAGCACTCAATTGCCTGCTCTAAATCCAAATTATGATCCATCAAGATAGATTATTTTCTATCAAAAGCCTTTGTGTATTTATTCCTTATTTGCTAAGACTGATTTGGATGATGACTAATTAGGTGATGACTACATAGATGATGACTGCATAGACGATGACTGCATAGATACTCATCTGAATATATGTATGTGATTATCTTGAAACGGTTACTTGCTATTCAAAAAAAAATAAAGACTGCTTCCACTTAGGCTAAAACCTGCTGGAATTATTTTTAATAGTTTTCTAAATTGGTTTCAATATCCAATACTGATTCCTGAGAGAAATATTTCATACTTTTGAAGATTCTTCTTAGTAACAAGCTTTATTGGTATGTAAATTTGTATCACTGCTTTATTTGTTACTAAATGTAAGTGACGTACTATGATAAATCTAAAACCCGTAAAAACTACCACCTCTGTTTTGGCACTGGCGTTGTCTGCTGTTGCCTGTCAGACTAGTGGTGACAGTAATAATGATGCCCAGCCCAATGTGGTGTTCTTTCTTGTTGATGACATGGGATGGACGGATGTGGCCTGCTACGGCAGCAATTTCTATCAAACACCTAATATTGATGCCCTGGCAAAATCGGGCATGCTGTTTACCGATGCCTACTCATCTTGCACCGTGTGCTCTCCCACCAGGGCAGCCATTATGACGGGAAATAATCCTGCCAAACTGAGAATCACCGACTGGATAGAAGGGCATGATTACCCGAATGCCAAACTACAAGTACCCGACTGGACCATGTATCTGGATACTTCCAAATTTACGATGGCCAAAGCATTCCGGGATGCAGGGTATGTCACTTGCCATATCGGTAAATGGCATCTGGGAGAAACCTCAGAATATTGGCCGGAGAATCATGGTTTTGACATCAATATTGGTGGATGGGCAAAAGGAGCCCCCAACAGAAATAACCAGAAAGGGTATACTGGCTATTTCTCTCCTTATGGGAACCCACGATTGTCGGACGGCCCGGAAGGAGAATACCTTACTGAAAGGCTCGCCGAAGAGGCTGTAAACTTTATCAGGTCACACGAAGACAAGCCATTTTTTCTGAATATGTGGTTTTACAATGTGCACACACCGTTGCAGGCCAGGCAAGAGAAGATTGACAAATACCAGCAGCTTGCTGACCCTGATGCTGCGCAAAGGAATGCCGTTTATGCCGCGATGGTCGAACACACTGATGAGGCAGTGGGAAGGATTATTACCCAATTGCATGAATCCGGATTGCTTGACAACACCATTATCATTTTCACCTCAGATAATGGAGGCCTTTTAGGCAACCCCAATAATCCTGTCACCAGCAACCATCCACTGCGTGCAGGAAAGGGACACGCCTACGAAGGGGGTGTAAGAGTACCTTTAATTATTGCCGGCCCTGGCATCGCTGAAGGAAATATTTCGTCAGAGCCTGTAATTTCTGAAGACTTCTTTCCCACCATTAACACACTTGCAAACTTAAAAATTGATGAAACTATATCATCATCGTGGTGTGGATCAGATTTGTCTCCGCTTCTGAACCATAACCGGGAAATAGACAGGAAATCAATCTTTTGGCATTATCCTCATTACCACAGGCAGGGAGCTACCCCGCACAGTGCGGTACGCATGGGTGATTATAAGCTGATACATTTTTATGAAGATGGCCGGGATGAATTGTACAACCTGGCTGCAGATATAGGTGAATCAAATGACCTGTCAACCACCGAACCTGGTGTGATGGATTTATTAAAACATGAGCTTGAACGTCTGCTTCTTAATGCAAACGCCCAGCTGCCTTCTCTCAATCCAAATTATGATCCCTCAAGATAGCTATCTCTGCAACTGGATAACGCAACTCATTCAGTTGACCTCCCGGAAATCGGCTCGTCGGTGGGTAACCTTGCAAGGTTAAAGTGGTGCCGGCCATGGCGATGTGTTTTTTGATGAACAAGGTAATATGTTTTACGTGTTCCATACCCATCTTTCGAAAACTGAAATCAGCCCAAGGAAATCAGCAATCGTTGAACTGGAATTTGTAAAAGACAATGACTTGGATTACGACAAAATTATTGTTAAAGATGGCAGCTTTCGGTTTGTAAAGAAAGCACGCTGAAACTTGATTACAGGCATAGGATTAAACCTCAATTATTGCTATGTATCCGCTGAAGATCTGTAGCGCTGATCTGGTGGCTGGGATTGAATGAAGACTCCACCATATAATTCACTAGGCTGCTTCGCAGCTGCCTGGCCATCGGTCGGTTTTCCAGATTATTAATCAGGTCAGTACCACTTATCAGTATGCTTCCTTTTTCAACTTTTGCTTCAAGGAGTAATGCCAATCGCCTGTTGGTGACCCAATCATCGATGATGCGCACAATGGGTTCATAATTAGGGGGGAACATGTCCAGCTTAATAGCATCGGCATGTCTCATGGCATCCCACCATTGCCAGTTGGAGTGATATTCTGTTGGAAATAGTTTTAATGCCGGATGATCGGGGTCGCATAAAATTCCTAATGTATGGGGTTTTTGCTTGTTGGTCCACGCTGTGTTCCAGAAGATGCTCGAGAATCCCACACCAACTTCTCCGCCCATTTCAGGTGCTACCCTTCCTTTTCCAATACTCAATAATAATTTTCCACCTTCTTCTAGGTATGTAATGCTAGCCTGATCCAATTGATCGACCACCCTGACATCGTCTGCATACAGCGTCTGTTCTTCGGGGACCACCCATATATCCCATGAATTGGCAAAGTCAGCAATGTCAACCTGTAAAACGAGTTTTCGTGGAGAAGATACTTTCCGAAACCCGTATGTGATCGTTCCAAGCTCGATCCCATTACCAATCGGAATATTTCTTTGCCCCAGATGCCCTTCAGCAATGATCTTATTGTCATGAAGCAGTTTCCAGAGAGGATTTATACCTTGCAGGGGTGTTTCCCCAAAGTGCGCAACCTCTATATGAGCGATCAATGTGTCATTTTCTGTGAAGATACGTCTGTCGAGACGTGCCAGGGCCACTGTTTCGTTACAAAACCTTCGAAACTTTTCCGGTGAGATATATCCTTTTTCTTCCCAGAATGCATCAAGGACTCCCACCAGTGCAGTTCCCTGTCCCGGAAAATCATGCAGGTCGAGAAGTTGAAATCCACCCTGTCCTCGTGTTCTGAGAGCAGCTTCTATGTCTGCTTTGTATAGTTTTGCCTGTAGCTTTCCTGATGCCATCAGAAATTGGCCGGCCAGATGGAGCATATGGTTGGCTTCAAAACTACGTTTAAAGATCTGGAAATTGGTTGGCTTCATGACCCCATCATATTTTTCTATCTCGTCGAGGTTCGGATACACGCACCATTGTCCGATTTCATGACTTACCAAAGGCTTGTCATATGAAGATACAGCTGCCGACCAGTCAAAATTTGTCCTCGGCGGCTGGCTATTTACAATACTGTTCAATTCCTGCCCCCATCCTTGAATTCTGGCTCTGCTGGCGCTATTGTGGTAGTCACTTTCAGGGATTATAGGCCAGCCTGCTCCGGCAGTATATAGCCTTCGGGCATCGCGTACCTTCCAATGATCCAGGTATTTAGCGAGGTATTCGACGCGGTTTGGCCCATGGGGTTCATTGCCGTGACTCATCATTACAAAAGAGGGATGGTTGCCATATTCACGCAGCATTAGTTCTGTCTCTTCGTAAAGCCATTGATCTATCGGGTTGCCATCTCCGACGTGCGTCCATGAGGAAGCCTCCACCTGGTAATAAAAACCCATGTTGTCGGCAGCAACAAATGCTGCTTTTGGCGGGCACCAGGAATGGAACCTGAGGTGATTCAGTCCATGATCTCTGCAAATCCTTATTATCCGTTCCCAGGAATCAACATCCGTGGGCGGATAACCTGTTTTGGGGAATATGGCGCACTCCAGCGTACCCCTCAAAAATATTGGCCGGCCGTTTATGGTGAAATTCGTGCCGGAAATGGAAAAGTCACGCATGCCAAAGCGTTCCTGAACCTTGTCGCGATACGCTCCTGCCGTTAGATCAACAGTGAGTTCATACAGGTTGGGTTGGAATTCATCCCATAAAAGCATTTCTTCTCCCATGGGATAACTCAGTGAAATCACTGACACGCCATCTTTGACTTCTGTATCAGTCGTTAAAGGATCAATGATATGCGGTGACATAGAACCAATTTCTTTGGCCTGCACCCTGATATTTCCCTGCTGACTATGTCCGATAATGTTTTTAAATTCAATTTCAAGTAGGACCTGCTTGTTTTCCACATCGGGGAATATGTTTACGTGCGATATGGAAACACGATCTGTTTGAATTAGTTTGATGTCACCGATGATGCCATTCCAACTCGTTTGTGTATTGTCGGAGATGCTGTGGGAGTCGCTACCTACATCGATGTCTTTAAGCCGGTTATCGACAGCAATGCTGATGGTATGTCTGCCTGGTTCTATCATTTCTGTAAGCTCATACCTGTGTGGGATGCCAAGGCTGTTTTGTGTTCCAAGATACATGTTGTTTAACCAGACTTGTGTTTCCCAATGACATCTTTCCAATAATAATTCAACGTTTGTACCCTCCCATGAATCCGGAATGTCAATCTCCTTCTGATACCAGGCCCTGCCCAGGTAATGCTTATCAGAAATCAGCCAGAACGGAAATAAGAACGCATCGTCATCTAAATAAGGTTCATAGTTTGTATCCTTGTACCACCTGTAGTCAGGGTTATGCCTCATAGGCCAGAAATTTCCAATAAACTCCGTGTCATAGCCAACATCGAATCCTTTGTTATTGGATGTCATAGACCCGGGCAGGTTTATTGTTTCTGGCAAATACCCTTCATACCATTTTTCAGCAATCCCCTCATCATGGGGGTCCATCAGAAACCTCCATTCACCTGAAAGGTCAATCTCTGTGGTTTTGTTGGTGTTGCAGCCGATAAGCAAGATCAGTGATGTGATTACACAAAACACTGCTTTTTGAAACCAGAACACTTTTTTCATCTGTTTATTTTTTTCCCTTTGACCTTCGACCTTCGACCTTTGACCCCCATGAAAAACAATCATGCGTCTGTGTGTCAAAGCGTTTGTCATGGGTATTTCATGTGTTTATTTTTTTCCCTTTG
>SKYG01000064.1 GCA_007128045.1 Bacteroidales bacterium
ACTTGTTAAAGTAGACCTGCAACAGCAAACCATCACCAATCTTGCTGATGGTACTGAAGAATCATTTGAAATTAGTGCCTATAAAAAGAATTGTCTGCTTAATGGCTTTGATGACATCGATTATTTGCTTAGCCGAAAAGCTGATATTGAAGCCTGGGAAACGAAGAGTTGACATATTGTATCTGAAGAGAAGTCTTATGAAAACACAAGAAAATCTTATCGTTGAGGTAATGGACACCACGCTGCGCGATGGTGAACAAACCACTGGCGTATCTTTTAATGATGCCGAAAAATTGGCCATGGCTCAACTGTTGTTGAGCGAACTTAAGGTAAACCGGATTGAGATTGCCTCTGCCAGAGTCTCAGAAGGTGAGTTTAAGGCTGTTAAACGGATTACAGACTGGGCCAAAAAACAAGGATGTCTGGAAAAGATTGAGGTGTTGAGTTTCGTTGATGGCACTTTATCTCTCGACTGGGTAGAATCAGCAGGCGCCAAAGTCATTAACCTGCTTACCAAAGGCTCGCTAAGACATGTTGAAGGCCAGCTTCGAAAAACACCGCAGCAACATCTTGATGACATTCTGAATCTGCTTGAACAAGCGGATAAAAGAGGGATTCAGGTGAATATTTACCTGGAAGACTGGTCTAATGGTATGATTGACTCACCTGACTATGTCTTTTTTATGGTTGATAACCTCTCTAAGACATCCGTAAAACGTATCATGCTCCCTGACACCCTCGGTATATTGAACCCTGACCAATCAGGATTGTTTTGCCGGCAGATGGTCGAAAAATATCCTGATGTTCATTTCGATTTTCATGCCCATAACGACTATGACATGGGTGCTGCCAACGTATTTGCTGCATTGAAAACCGGCATCCGTGGCGTGCATACAACCGTAAATGGCTTGGGGGAAAGGGCCGGCAACGTGCCCCTGTCAAGTGTAGTGGGTGTGTTGAATGACCATCTTAAACTGAAGAATACCCTCGTCGAATCCAAACTGTCTCATGTCTCCAAAATGGTTGAACTCTTCAGTGGGATAAGAATTCCGGTGAATAAACCTCTTACAGGGGAGTACGTATTTACCCAATGTTGTGGGGTGCACGCTGATGGTGACAATAAAGGAGATTTGTATTTCAATCAGTTGCTTCCTGAACGCTTCGGCCGGACCAGACGCTATGCCCTGGGTAAAACATCAGGAAAGGCAAGTATTACCAAAAACCTCGAAGAACTGGGCATCGAATTATCGCCGGAAGATGTCCTGAAAGTTACACAACGTGTGATAGAACTGGGTGATAAGAAAGAAACAGTAACTACCGAAGACCTGCCATACATCATTTCAGACGTGCTGAAAAATGGCAACAAGGAACAATCCGTTAAGTTAATCAACTACCACCTGTCAATCGCCAGGGGGCTAAAACCGGTTGCGTCAGTGAAAGTCAGTATTGGTGATGATATCCATACCGAAACTTCTGTTGGTGATGGACAGTACGATGCATTTATGAAGGCTATGTGGAGTATTTATGATAAACTTGGCAAAGAGCGTCCGTTACTGACCGACTACCTGGTTACCATTCCACCCGGAGGTAAAACAGACGCCCTGGTTGAAACCAGCATTACCTGGGAGTATAAAGGCCAGGAATACAAAACCCGTGGTCTTGATGCCGACCAGACATCTGCCGCCATTAAAGCTACCATAAAGATGCTCAACATTATGGCCCACGACGAAAAACGAGTCATTTCATAATATTATGACCTTCAGACCTTTAAACTTTCAGACCTTCAGACATTTTGACAAAAATAAACATGAAATTAAACATTGCAGTGCTTGCCGGTGATGGAATCGGCCCGGAGATTGTTGAACAAGCAATAAAAGTTATTGATGCTGTAAGTGACAAGATGGGCCATAGTGTCACTTATACATATGCCTTAACGGGTGCGGCAGCAATTGACGCTGTCGGTGATCCATACCCTCCTGAAACACATGAGGTTTGTATGGCATCGGATGCCGTGCTTTTCGGGGCCATAGGTGATCCGAGATTTGATAATGATCCCAAAGCAAAAGTGCGCCCGGAGATGGGTTTGTTGGGTATGCGACAGAAGCTTGGCTTGTATGCCAATATCAGACCTGTTAGTACATTCCCTTCCCTGTTGCATAAATCACCCTTGCGTAAAGAACTTGTAGAAGGGGCCGATTTCATAGCCATCCGCGAGCTTACAGGTGGCATATATTTTGGTAAACCTCAAGGAAGGTCTGAGGATGGAAACACCGCCTACGATACCTGTGTTTACCATCGTTTCGAAGTGGAACGAATAGCAAAGCTCGCCTTCGATTTTGCCATGCGCAGGAGAAAAAAATTGTGTATGGTCGATAAAGCCAATGTCCTGGCAACATCCCGGCTATGGCGTGAAGTGGTGCAGGAAATGGCACCAACATATCCTGAAGTAGAGCTTGAATATATGTTTGTTGATAATGCAGCCATGCAGATCATTCAATGGCCAAAACGTTTCGATGTTATCGTTACAGAAAATATGTTTGGCGATATCCTTACCGATGAGGCCAGCGTTATTACTGGTTCCCTTGGGCTGCTGCCGAGTGCCTCTATCGGCTTGCATACATCTGTTTTTGAACCCATTCATGGCTCTTACCCTCAGGCAACCGGTAAAAATATTGCCAATCCGCTTGCCACAGTATTGTCGGCAGCGCTGATGTTCGAATATGCTTTTAAGCTTGACCATGAAGCTGCCTTGATCAGAAATGCCGTGGAAGCCTCTTTGTTGTCAGGATTTGTGACGGAAGATATTGATAAAACTGATCCAAAGAAAACGTCGGAAGTTGGCGACTGGCTGGCAGAATATATAAGGGCTGACAAATAATACAGGCTAGATATCTTTAAAATTTCGTAGTTTTGCCCCTTATGAAAGTATTAAAGTTTGGTGGTAGTTCTGTTGGCTCTCCTGAAGCCATTAGGTCGTTGTTGAAGATTGTATCAGAAACAAAACCAGAGGGGGAGACCCTGGTGGTTGTTTGTTCTGCTATGCAAGGGGTTACCCGTGCCCTGACAGATCTGGTGGAGCAGGCTGCCGCAGGAGAGGATGTCTTCGCTGGCCTTAGCGCCATTGAAGGAAAACATTATCATGTGGTAAGGGCTTTGCTGGAGGTGAAACGCCAGAACCACGCACTTCTTGGACTTAAGCTGTACTTTAACGAGCTGGACGAATTATTGGCCGGGGTAAAGGCCCTCGGAGAAGCTTCGCCACGAACGAAAGACAGGATTATTGCCTACGGTGAGCTGCTGTCATGTTTCATGATCACCCATTTTGTGAGCCAGGATTGCGGCAAAGCCGTTTTTGCCGACACCCGCAGCCTGATAACAACAGATAGCCATTTTGGTAAAGCAACTGTCGACGAACAACGCACCAACGAACAGATCAGGAGCTTTGTTCTTGGGCAACCAAATGTGATTCTTGTACTCACAGGTTTTATTGCATCAAACACAAGAGGAGATACAACAACATTAGGGTTGGGCGGCTCAGATTATACGGCGGCTATCGTGGCTTCAGCGCTCGATGCTTCCGAGATACAGGTTTGGACGGATGTTAATGGGATTATGACTGCCGATCCACGCCTGGTGAAAAAGGCATTCTCCCTGAGTCAGCTAAGCTATATGGAAGCCATTGAGCTGTCCTATTTTGGCGCCAAAGTGATCCATCCTCCAACGATGTTGCCCGCCCAGGCCAGAAATATCCCAATAATAATCCGTAACACCTTTAATCCTGATTTTGAAGGTACGGTAATCAGCGACAAGGCTTCTAAAAACGGGTCGTTGATAAAAGGCATTTCTTTTATTCGTGAGATATGTCTGATCACTGTTCAGGGAAGTGGGATGGTGGGACAGAAAGGGTTTAGCGGCCGGTTGTTCAGCGCCATGGCCAAAGTAGGGGCCAATGTGATTCTGATCACCCAGGCTAGTTCTGAGCATAGTATTACCCTGGCTGTCAGTCCGGCAGATATGATGGCTGCCAATCAAACGATTAGAGAGGAGTTCGAACAAGACCTGGCATTGGGACAGCTTGATGAGCCTCAGATAGAACATAACCTGAGCATCATTGCCGTTGTGGGTGAAAATATGCGTCATACCAAAGGCTTGTCTGGCCGGCTGTTTAGCGCACTTGGCAGAAGTGGTGTCAATGTGGTGGCTATTGCGCAGGGATCATCAGAATTGAATGTGTCAGCAGTTATTGACAGACAAGACCTGTCAAAAGCCATGAACTCCCTGCATGATGCTATGTTCCTGTCGCCTGTGAAAACACTTAATGTGTTTTGTTGCGGCCTTGGAAATATTGGCGGAACCTTGCTGAAACAAATTGAAAGCCATCAAAAATACCTGGAAGAGGTACGGCATGTGAAAATAAACCTGGCCGGCATATGTAACAGCAAACGGATGCATTTTAACAGTGAAGGTATTCCGGTTGCCTTATGGAAGAAAGACCTTGACGAGAATGGCCTGGATGGCAATGTGTTTATCTTTGCCGAAAAAGCCGCTGAAATGAACCTGCCCAACTCTGTCTTTATTGACAATACAGGTAGTCCGGTAGTAGCCGGCCTGTATCCCGTGCTTTTTGAACAGAGCATGTCGGTGGTTGCATGCAACAAAATTGGCGTGTCTGGCACTTATGAACGATACCAGCTTTGCAAACAGCAAGCAGCTCATTATGGTGTTGATTTCTGGTATGAAACATCCGTAGGCGCAGGGTTACCCATCATAAAAACCTTATTTGATCTGTTGATCAGTGGCGATCGCATATTAAAGATCGAAGCCATTCTCTCCGGAACTTTCTCTTATATATTTAACAATTACCGTGGAGACCGGATCTTTGCCGATGTGGTAAAAGAAGCCCAGGAGAAAGGCTTTACCGAACCTGATCCACGCGACGACCTTACCGGACTGGACTTTGCACGCAAAATGCTTATACTGGCACGTGAAAATGGATTGCAACTTGAAATTGATGACATTCAGGTGCAGCCCCTGTTGCCCCAGGCATGCCTTGATGCCGGGTCGGTAGATGAGTTCTATAAAGAACTGCATGCTGCTGAGCCGCATTTTGAAGCGTATAAGAATAAGGCAGAAGCCAATAACCTGGCGTTGCATTACGTCGGAACCCTGACAGAAGATGAGGCCAAAATAGAATTGCTCATGCTCGACTCAAAACACCCGTTTTATAACCTGAGTGGCAGCGATAATATCTTGTCTATTACCACCAACAGGTATCTTCATAACCCCATGGTGATCAAAGGTCCTGGCGCCGGGGCCGAGGTGACTGCAGCCGGCGTGCTGGCCGATCTGATTAGGGTAGCTGCGGATTGACACGGGCATAGGCCCGTGGTTGAATTGTTGTAGGGACAGGACTGGGCCTGTCCAAAAGGTCAAAGGTCAAAGGTCAAAGGTCAAAGGTCAAAG
>SKYG01000008.1 GCA_007128045.1 Bacteroidales bacterium
GCGACAGGTATTACTCAGACGATAAAGCCATTATCGGTGGTTTTGCCAGAATCGGCAAGCAACCCATTATGCTTATCGGGCAGTACAAGGGCAAAGACACCGAGGAACAAATCTACCGGAATTTTGGCATGGGAAGGCCGGAAGGATACCGGAAGGCATTGCGTTTGATGAGGCTTGCAGAGCGTTTTAACATCCCCGTTGTAACAATCATCGATACACCGGGCGCATTTCCGGGCATGCATGCGGAAGAGCGTGGACAAGCCGAGTCTATTGCTAAGAATATTACTGAGATGTCGAGCCTTACCCTGCCTGTTGTCTGCGTGGTAATAGGCGAAGGAGGCAGTGGTGGCGCACTTGGCATCGGTGTAGGCGACCGTATTTTGATGCTCTCCAACGCAATCTATTCAGTGATTTCACCGGAAGGCTGCGCATCCATTTTATGGCGTGATGCAGCCTTTGCACCCCAGGCGGCAGAAGCATTAAACCTCACTGCAGAGGCGTTGCTCAGACATGAAGTAATTGATGAAATCATTCATGAACCCGGAGAAGGTGCTCATATATCCTTCAAAGA
Organism: Bacteroidales bacterium; assembly: GCA_007128045.1. GTDB lineage: Bacteria > Bacteroidota > Bacteroidia > Bacteroidales > UBA7960 > SKYG01. The sequence goes on from SKYG01000008.1 coordinate 572, forward strand.
AGTAGCGAAAAGACTCAAGGAAGCCGTACTTAAACACTTAACTGAATTACAACAATTAAATACTGAAGAATTACTCGAAAAAAGATTCGAGAAATATTCACATATGGGAAAATTTGCTAACAATGAGTAACACGGGAACATCATATCCTCGGCCTGCAGGGGATCTCTCGCTGCGCTCAAGATGACAGGTGCTATGAACCGTAACTCACAATTCATAACTAACAAAAAGAAACATGGTAAATAATAACACACTCAGGATCACAGACACCACCCTAAGAGACGGGCACCAATCTCTATGGGCTACCCGGATGCGTACCAAAGATATCATCGATATTATTGATACCATCGACAAAGTTGGCTATTATTCTCTCGAAGTATGGGGTGGGGCCACCTTCGATGTGTGCCTGCGCTATCTGCGTGAGAATCCCTGGGAGCGACTGCGGCTGATCAAGTCACAAGCGAAGAACACTCCCTTGCAGATGTTGCTTCGCGGACAAAACATTGTTGGATATAAAAACTATCCGGATGATCTGGTAGATCGCTTTGTGGAGACTGCCCACCATAACGGCATTGATATATTCAGGGTATTTGATGCGCTGAACGACACACGCAACCTGGAAGCAGCCATTAAAGCTGTAAAAAAGCACGGCGCACATGCACAGGGAGCATTGTCTTATGCCATCAGTCCGGTACATACTGTAGATAAATACCTGCAATATGCCAGGGAACAAGTGCAGCTGGGCATCGACTCGCTGTGCATAAAAGATATGGCAGGCATCTTATCTCCTGTTCAGGCACATGAACTTGTATCGAGGCTGAGGGCGGAACTGGATATTCCCGTTCAGATACATTGCCATTCCACCAGCGGAATGGCTGTAGCTTCTTACCTTGAAGGTGTTAAAGCCGGCGCAGGAGCTATCGACTGCGCCATAGCATCCATGGCTGGGTTCTCATCACAGCCTCCGGTAGAGAGTATGCTTGGTATTTTCCGCGAAACGGAATACCAGGTCGACCTCGACATAGAGGCCCTGCGAAAAATCAACAAATATTTTGCCGACCTGACCCCCACCCGTTCGAAAGGCAGGGGTTTTGAACCCTCTATCGACTCCGAGATTCTCATACACCAGATACCAGGAGGCATGATCTCCAACTTCCGCTCCCAGCTTGAGCAGCAGGGCGCACTGGAAAAATTGCCCGAAGCCCTTGAAGAGGTTGCCAGGGTAAGGAAAGACCTTGGATTTCCTCCATTGGTAACCCCTACCAGCCAGATCGTTGGCACACAGGCAGTGATGAATGTGCTTGCAGGAGAACGGTATAAGCTGGTACCTGAAGAAGTAAAGAAGTATGTAAAAGGAATGTACGGGCGATCCCCCCACCCCATCGATCCCAAGTTCATCAAAAAGATTTTGGGGAAGGAGAAGCCCATCGACCATCGTCCGGCCGACGACCTAAAACCCATTATGCCCAACGCCACGAAAAATCTTTCCAAACCGGAGTTGATCACCAATGAAGAGGACATTATCAGCTACTGCTTGTTCCCCGAGGTGGCAACAGAATTTTTTAAATGGCGTGCCATGCCGGAAGATATCAGGCCAAAGTCGCCTGCCGACCTGGAGATAGAATCTTTGCTGCCAGAAAAGGCAAATGCCAACGCTAAGAAGGCTGCAGAAGAACCAGAAGCTCCCAAAGAACCGTTGCTACATATATCGGATTACGATGCGATCCAGACCATTCTGGAGAAAGCCACACAGATGCACCTCACCCAATTGGTGATAAGCAAAGGCGATTTCAACCTATCGTTGAGTTCTTCGGCCAATGGAGGTATAAAAACCCAGGTACTGCAGGGGCAGATACAAGCCAGGACAGACACAATGCCAAATGAAAACCCGGCTATAAAAGTTGCCGAACAAAAAGAACCGGTGGTCGCAGTGGCTACTGAGACCATTGACGCCATCATGGCAGGTACATTTTATCGCTCTGCAGATGCCAACACGCCTCCGTTTACCGTTGAAGGCGCAGTGGTAAAAAAAGGCGAAGTGATTTGCATCCTCGAAGCCATGAAACTCTTTAACAAGATACAGGCACCTGAGAATTGTAAGATCGTGAATATACTGGTAACCGATGGCGAAAAGGTCAGCAAAGGCCAGGCAATCATGGCGATAGAGAGGCTGTAGGCCTGTCTCGAACGAAGTGAGAGATCTCCTGAAGATCATGGGTTACCGGATTATCGGATTGCGGATTGCGGGTTGCGTGTTTGTGGGCGAAAAGTTTTTCGCCCCTACAAATGCACCTTTCAATCTGAGACAAGGCATGCCTTGTCTCTACCTCTTTTGACTTTCGACCTTCGACATTCAGACTTTCGGACAATATTATCCCCTGATTTGGCCATTGCCGTAAACCACATACTTGGTAGAGGTAAGTTCTTTAAGGCCCATTGGTCCGCGGGCGTGCAATTTTTGTGTTGAAATGCCTATTTCAGCCCCGAAGCCAAACTCATACCCATCTGTAAAGCGGGTGGAAGCATTGACATAGACGGCGGCGGCATCGACCTCATGTAAGAACCTCTGTGCGTTGGAATAATTTTCCGTCACGATGGCTTCAGAATGCTTCGTACCATATTCTGCGATATGGTCGATGGCCTCCTGCAATGACCCGACTACTTTCACAGCCAGGATCATATCCAGGTATTCTGTACGCCAGTCTTCTTCTGTGGCGGGCAGGGCATCTTTAATAAGACTTGTAACAGTCTTGTCGCCTCTGATCTCAACCTTATATTTTTTCATTGCCTCTCCAATTTCAGGAAGCATCGCCTCCGCGACAGACTGATGCACCAGCAAGGTTTCCATCGCGTTGCACACGCCGGGACGATGGGTCTTGGCATTTACAGCGATTGGGATAGCCTTTTGCGGGTCAGCAAACTCGTCGATAAAGGTGTGGCAATTCCCTACCCCTGTTTCCAATACCGGCACCTGGCTGTTTGCAACCACCGTCTGTATCAGGCCTGCACCTCCCCTTGGGATCAGCACGTCGAGATACTGATTCATTTTCATCATGGCTACAGCACTATCCCTTGAGGTATCTTCAACGAGCTGAATGGCTGCATCAGGAATACCAGCTTCCTTCAGGGCTTGTTGGATCACATGTACGATGGCCTTATTGGAGTGTATGGCTTCCTTACCCCCTCTGAGTATCACAGCATTTCCTGTCTTCAGGCAAAGGGCAAATGCATCGGCAGTAACGTTGGGTCTGGACTCATAAATGATACCGACAACGCCCAATGGCACCCTGACCTGGGCTATTTGCAACCCATTGGGACGGTTCTTCATAGATAGGGCTTCCCCCACCGGATCATCCAGCAAGGCCACCTCTCTCAGGCCCGTTGCCATGCCTTCGATGCGGGAGGCGTCCAGCCTGAGGCGGTCGAGCAAAGCACCGGTAACCTGGTTCGCTTCCGCAGCATCCATATCCCTGGCATTGGCCTGAATGATAAAATCCGCTTGCGATGTCAGATAGTCAGCAGCAAGTTGTAATGCCTTGTTCTTTTGATCGGTCGATAAACGTATTAAGGCTTTGGATGCCTCTTTGGCGTTTTCTCCTAATTGATTCGTAGATAACATAAATTGTTGAGTTGTTGAGTTGTTGAGTTGTTGATTTGTTGATTTGTTGGTTTGTTGGTTTGGTGGTTTGTTGGTTTGGTGGTTTGTTGATTTGGTGGTTAGTATGGTTGTAGGGGCGTATTGAATACGCCCATTTTGAATACGCCCAATTAATTGTTTAGGGTGTGAACACGCCAGTAGAACAAAGTACCGGTAGGATTACCGGAAAGGATATGCTGGAGGTTTGAAGGTTTGCCGCCGTTGGTAATGATCACCGGGATATTGTCCTTTTGGCAGACTGAGGCAGCGGCCAGTTTGGTAACCATCCCTCCGGTGCCAAAGCGATTACCAGTACCTTTGGCTGAGTTTATCATCTGTTCAGTGATCTCCTGCACCGTAGGGATAAGTCTGGCGTCAGGGTTGGTGCGTGGGTCAGCGGTATACAAACCATCAATGTCTGTCATCATCACCAACAGATCAGCCCCCACCAGACATGCCACATAAGCCGATAAAGTGTCATTATCGCCAAACTCTATTTCTTCCGTTGCCACCGTATCATTTTCATTGATGATAGGAATGATATCCATCTCAATTAATGACTTCAGGGTGTTGGATGCATTTACCCTTCGTTCAGGTACTTCAACGATATCTTTGGTCAGTAAGACCTGAGCCACCTGTTGCCCTCTGGCCTCAAAGAACTTCTGATAAATCTTCATCAAACCGGTTTGTCCCAATGCAGCCAAAGCCTGCTTTTCGGCAAGACCGGCAGGTTTTTCTTTGATACCCATCCGTCCGGATCCTGCAGCAATTGCTCCGGAAGAAACCAAAATAACCTGTTTACCAGACTGTTGCAATCCAGAAATGACGGACGCCAGACTTTCTATCCGTTGAAAGTTTAACCGTCCGTTGGGATAACTCAAGGTAGAGGTACCCACTTTCACCACAATCTTGTGGCATTCCTTTATAAAAACCCTGTATTCTAAAGCATCCATTACCAAGTATGTAATTAATCGATTTTATTCAGTCCATTGATGATCTCTCTTTATATTTATGGGAAAGCCTTCAATAGAACCCGAAATCTCATATACGCCCCTGTTCAGCGCATCAGTAAGCTTATACAGATCCTGTTCAACGACATGGTGAACCAGATCACTGTTTCTTAATACCAGCTGATAATCAGTTTCTCTTGCTGTTTTTACCACAATCGCATCTGCATCTGTAAGATTTGCAACAATCAGGGTAAGTGGATAGTTGTCGTTTTCGATGATGTCGTCGGTTGA
>SKYG01000293.1 GCA_007128045.1 Bacteroidales bacterium
CTCCGCATTGATCACGGCACCATATATTCTCTCAGACTGGAATTCCTCATACTTGCAATGATGAAATGGGATGTCGGGGTATTTAGCCTTAAGGTATTTCTTCTGACTATTATTGGGAGTCAGCAACTCTATAGTATACCCTTTTTTTAGCAACATGTCTGCCATTCCACCCATCCCACAACCCACATCCAATACAGGTTGGTCATTGGTGTCTGTCAGATCTGCTATATTCTCAGCATATCTTTGCTGGGCTTTTGAAAATACACTCAATGATATCTCTTCGGGAGCAATTTTGGGATTGTCAAAATAACCCCAGTGGAGCATATCATTAAGCAATATTTTGTTATATAATTTTAATTCCAGGTCTTGTTCTGACCTCCGGTACGCTTTTTGCTTCTTGTGATACTTTATGGCTGCTATCCATTTTAGCGGATTTAAGAATACTTTGAGTGTGTTTTTCATTGGTTTAAAAATTGTCTGAAAGTCTGAAAGTCTGAAAGTCTGAAAGTCGAAAAGCTGAGCGAAGCGAAGCCCCGAACGCATGTTCGCGATCTCGCACAGTGCAAATAATCATCCTCGTGTATGTCAATTGCATTGTCATAACATATTTTACTGACAAATTTAGTCATTTCCGGGGGCTATTATTTTTTTGATTGTATTATTTTTTACTTTCGTAGTTAGATAACCATTATGGGGAATTGAGAATGGGGAATTGTGAATGGAGAATTGAGAATTGAGAATTGAGAATGAGGAGTTGCGAGAAGGTGTTTCAGATTATTATAGAAGAATAAAGAAAAAAAGGTTATAATGAGTTTTTTTCGATATATATATTTGGTAGTTATCGGTATATGTTTATCAAGCCTTGCCTTGGCAAGTGTATCCACATCAGATATGGATACACCAATTGTACAGAACGGTCAATTACAGCCTGAGGCGCCGGGAAATGGGGTTGATCAACCGGAGGATAGCATATCATTACCCACAATCTACCTTAGTAAATATGTGCAGATTGAATCGGTTACAGGTAATGAAAAAGAGGCAGGGCTTTATTTGCAGCAGCTTGCCCGTGATAAGGGACTGATTGTGCATGTATTTACTGATGATAAAGACAGTTATAACTTTGCCGCATCATTGTATCCACTTGATCTGGGGAAGCCCAACATTATTCTGTTGAATCATATCGATGTCGTTCCTTCCGGAGAGGATTCCCTATGGACGCATCCTCCTTTTTCAGGTGCTATTGAAGATGGTTTTGTTTGGGGACGAGGTTCTATTGATAATAAGGCAATGGGTGTTATGCAGCTTATGGCACTGGCTCATTTTGTGGATATGGCAGCAGAGCATGACCTCCCATATAATGTTACCATGCTTGCAGTTTCGAATGAAGAAAAAGGAGGAGAAAAGGGAGCAGCTTTACTCGTGAATAACTATCTGGATTTGTTGAACCCGTTAGTCGTTTACGGTGAGGGAGGTACTGGCCTGAAGGGTGTTGTGGAGGCCAAACCAGATATGCCATTCTTTGGTATCGAAACTGCGCAAAAAAGAGGGGTCTGGTTTTCTGTAAGTTTCTCGAATCCGGAATCCGGACATGGTTCGATACCACGAAGATCCTATCCCGCAAGGCAAATTGCTATCGGCAGTGCATCACTATTGAGTCATAAACAACCAATTATCCTGACAAAACCGGTCAGGGATATGCTCAGAGAGGTTGGTAAACATGAAAGGGGCTTAAGGAAAGTAGCATTAAGGAATATTGGTTTTTTTCGTCACTTGATAGGCAATACATTACGTGCTGATCCAATAACAAATGCATTGCTGACAAATACCATCACCTTAACAGGTCTGAATACCAGCGAAGCATCCGAAAATCAGGTGGCATATTCCGCTACTGCCACCTTCGACAGTCGCTTACTTCCAGGTGCCGACATGGATGAATTTCTGAAATCTGTTTCAAAACATTTTAATATAGAACATAATCAGATCACCATCATCGGTATGTCGCCCGAATCAGGGATTTCTGAAACAGGGGTATTCTACCGGGCATTAGAAGACGCAGTCTATGAAGTGTTTGAAGATGTTGCCGTTGCACCAATTCTTTTCCCTGCTCATAATGACAATACATTTTTCAGGAAACATGATATACCGGCCTATGGTCTGCTGCCCGCTATCTTGCCTGTTGAAATTGTCGAATCCATTCATAATGTCGATGAACGGATGCCTGTTAATTCATTGTATGACGGTATCAATCTCTACAAAGCCTTGCTTAACATATTGTTGTTCTCTGATTCCGATAATAGTCGTTAAAAGATTATTTCCGGGTCTAAAAGGATCACAAGTGTGTTCATGGTATTTAACAGTACTATTTGTTGGGGGCTTCTAAAAAAATTCGTATATTTGAATAAAATGACAATTAAACTATATGATTGCCTCTTCCATTATTAAATTAATTGCAGGTCTTCGTAAAAATAAGTTTTTGAAATGGGAAAGGGATTCTTTAACCCTGCAAAAGAAAACGTTTGAAAAACTTCTCATACAAGGTGCAAAGACAGCCTTTGGTGCAGATCACCATTTTAAAGAAATTCACAGTTATGACGCGTTCAAAAAGAATGTCCCCATCAGAGATTATGAAGGTTTCAAAGGCTATATAGACCGAATCATTCAGGGAGAACGTGACGTGTTATGGCCAGGCAGACCTATTTATTTCGCCAAAACATCAGGTACAACATCCGGGGTCAAGTACATACCTATCACACGGCAGTCTATGCCCAATCATATTGGGTCTGCCAGAAATGCCCTGTTGATGTATATTTTAAAGACAGGAAACAGTTGCTTTATTCCCGGAAAATATATTTTTATTTCCGGAAGCCCTGTTCTGGAGAAAACCAACGGCACTTTAACCGGAAGGCTTTCAGGAATCGTGCACCATCATATACCGGTGTACATGAAATTTAAGAAGCTTCCATCTTACAAAACCAACTCCATAAACAATTGGGAGGAGAAGCTGGAGCGCATTATTGATGAAACCCTGCCTGAGAACATGAGCCTGATCAGCGGCATTCCCCCATGGCTGGAAATGTATTTTGAACGGTTGTTGCAGCGTACCGGGAAAAAGAATATTCTGGAGATATTTCCGGATTTCTCTTTAATGGTGCATGGTGGAGTGAATTTTAGCCATTATCAGGATAAGCTATTCCGGTTGATAGGCAAGGAGATTGACGCCCTGGAAACATTTCCGGCATCTGAGGGATTTTTTGCTTTTCAGGATGAGTTTCCGTCAAAAGGATTATTGCTGATACCAGATTCGGGAATTTTCTTCGAATTTATTCCTGCCGACAGGGTACATGAGGAGAACCCACCCCGGCTATGGCTCGGAGAGGTAGAAAAGGATGTAAACTATGCCCTGATCCTGAACACCAATGCAGGTTTGTGGGGGTATAGCATCGGGGATACCGTCAGGTTTGTGTCGACCAAACCCTATCGAATACAGGTCAGCGGTCGGCTCAGCCAGTACACATCTGCTTTTGGTGAACATGTAATTGCTGAAGAGGCTGAATTTGCCATTGGTGCGGCTGCAAAAAAAACAAATTCAATCGTTAAAGAATTTACCCTGGCTCCTTTGGTAGATAACCCAGATGGGTTGCCATGTCATCAATGGTTTGTGGAGTTTAAAAAGAAACCTGGGTCTATCGAAGAATTTTCGAATGCCCTGGATCAGGCATTACAGGAAAAAAATGTGTATTACCGCGACCTGATTCAAGGCAACATATTGCAACGCGCAATGATACAAGTAGTTCCGGATGGAACATTCAACAGATATATGGATGCGATGGGCAAGCTCGGCGGGCAGAACAAAGTTCCACACTTATCCAATGACCGTGATATTGCCGATTGGATGCTCAAGCATATCAACCAAGCATGAAATTGTCGAGGCAAGGAATTGCCTTGTCAACTCCTCAACTCCTCAACTCCTAAACCATCCTTCACCTGATGATTTCCGTTTCAGGAAGACCGTACTCTTCATGCATGCGGATGTTCATATCTTCGAGGGCATCCAGGATGGGGTTGTAGATGTCTGGTATTACCGGTATATGCACCCCTTTTGCTTTAATTTCGCCTTTTAGAATCATCTCAACGCCAACGGCAGCTGGGAGGGCAACGGTTCTGGCAATGGCGGTGTCGGTGCGTAGCGTTCCAAAATCGAGCATGGATGATTTAATGACTTCTTTTTCCCCATCGGGGTAGGAGGCAAGAAACACGTGCTGCATAGCCACCATATCCCGTTCATTGGCATCAAGCTCCATTCTGGAGATCATTTGGTCTGACACAATGTCGAACGGAGTGTCATTCTTACGATTCATGGGCTCATGGCTGAACAAACCAAGCCATTCGATCGCGTCCAATGCATGTGCATCAACAGGTATGTCAAGAAACATAGCTGCTTTTTCACGAATGCCGGAAGTATCCTGTTCACCAATAAGCATGGCAACCATATCTGCATATGATTTGCCGGAAAAGTCATAACGGTCGCTGGACAGCAGCTTGAGGGCTTTCATGGCATCAAGGTTACCGCACCAGCCAGGATAACGGAAGGTACCACGCATCATTGTCTTTGTTTCAGGGATACCATACAGGTCAATGTAAGGTATGCTGTCACGGTTGGGATATATGTCCAGCTCTCCCACCTCTGGAAAGTTTATCCTAAGTGGATTTTTGAACAGATCTTCAGTGGGGATATACACTTCTTTACCATACCGCAGATATCGCCCGTCATTGTTACCTGCCATTACCACACCTTTCGGACTCCACGAGAATTTGTATCGGAAAGGATTGCCGGAGGCCTCAGGTGCCGGCAAGGCCCCGCATATGCTGTAAAACTCTTCCACCTTACCTCCTTTGCCATGTATATGGTCAATAACGCGCATGGCGCCCATATGGTCTATACCTGGATCAAGACCAAGCTCGTTGAGAATGATTATGCCTGCATCTTTGGCGGCCTTATCAAGGGCCAGCATTCCAGGTTTTACATAGGAGGTGGTGACCATGTCTTTTTTCTGCCTGATGCATTCTTCGGCTACTATTACATGGTGAGCCCAAGGCAATAAACTGACTGCAAGGTCATGGCCGGAGATCATTTGTTTCAATGATGGAATATCATCAACCGTCCATGCCAGAGACCGGCCATTCATATGTCCCTGAATCATGGCATCCGCTTTGGATTTGGTACGTGTAGCAACAGTGACATGGTATCCTTTGTCCAACAAATAAGAAACAATAGGCCGTACCACCATGCCTGCGCCCAGTATAAGAACTTTTTTCATAGTACGAATATATGTTGAGTTGTTGTAGGGACAGGGCTGGACCTGTCCGTGTTGATTTGTTGAATCGCTGTAGGGACAGGACTTGGCCTGTCCTTCAATGACTACAAGTATCCAAAAATATATTCAA
>SKYG01000042.1 GCA_007128045.1 Bacteroidales bacterium
ATCGTATAAACAAAAAAACCGGTTATAACACGCAGCGTGTATATATGTACAAGATAATTGCCACATTCATAATTATATATCTCATCTTCAGGGTACTCACCACATGGGTGTTCCCCAGGGTCATCAAGTGGTATCTGCAACGGTATAAAAAAAAGTTCTATGAACAGAATCCACACCTTCGCCAGGAACGTCAACACAAGACCAAAGGTGACATACATATCAGCTATACCCGTGAAGCCAACCAACCAGACTCCAATAAGATCGGCGAATATGTAGATTATGAGGAGGTAAAAGATAAAAACAAAAAAAAGTAACTGCATGGAAAGGACAAAAGACTTGTTCAGGAGCATGAACCCAAGGCAGTGGGTGCCTTATTTAGTGGCCGTTGTGTTATTTACCGTGATGACCCTGGTCTATGTAAACCCCGTGCTTGTAGGCAAGCGCCTTGTTCAATCCGATATCATCAAGTGGCAAGGCATGTCGAAGGAGATCGTAGATCATCGCGAAGCAACCGGTGAAGAGGCCCTTTGGACCAATGCCATGTTTGGTGGAATGCCTGCATTCCAGATCTCAGTGGTGTATTCCAACAATATCTCAAACTTTCTTCATCGTGTGATGACGCTGTGGCTTCCCAGGCCGGCAGATATGATATTTCTTTATTTTATAGGATTCTTTATCTTCCTGCTGCTACTAAAAATCAATCCGTGGATTGCACTTGCAGGAGCCATAGGCTTTGCGTTCTCATCTTATCATTTTATCATCATTGAAGCCGGACATAACTCCAAAGCGGTGGCGATAGCCTATATGGCGCCAGTTATAGGGGCCATCATATACACATTCAGAAGCAATATCCTGACAGGAGGCATTCTCTTTGCCCTATTTATGGGCTTGCAGCTGTTTGCCAACCACTTTCAGATCACCTATTACATGGGGATCATCGTCGTCTTTTACGGTCTCTTTGAGCTGGTCAGGCATATACGGGAGAAAAAGATACTGCATTTTTTACGTGCCACAGGCATACTGCTGGCAGGATTGGTGATAGCCATCGGCCTGAATATTGGAAATTTCTGGTCGACATACAGCTATACATCTGAAACCATGCGTGGCGGAAGTGAGCTGACGATCGGTGAGGAGCAAACAACCAGCGGGCTAAGCAAAGAATACATCACCAACTGGAGTTATGGCATCACCGAATCATTCAGCCTGATGATCCCCAACGTAAAAGGAGGCGGAAGTGGTATGATTGGAAACAACCCCAGGGCCATGAAACATGTGTCGCCCGGATTGGAGACCATCATCTCCAACGAAAACCATTATTGGGGAAATCAGCCCATTACATCCGGACCTGTATATATTGGAGTGGTAGTGATATTTTTCTTTATCCTGGCCTTATTCTATGTGAAAGGCCCATTGAAATGGGCTTTATTGGCTGCAACCATTTTGTCGATTATGCTAGCGTGGGGAAAAAACTTCATGCCCCTTACCGACTTTTTTATTGACTATGTGCCAGGATATAACAAGTTCAGGGCCGTCTCCATGACGCTCGTCATCGCAGAGTTTTGCATGCCGGCACTTGCCTTTATCGGCTTACACAAACTCTACCATAAACCGGAGCTCTTTTCTGTAAAAAGCGATGCGTTCCTGTCGGCCCTGGGACTTACCGCGGGACTCTCTTTGATCTTTTATATTACTCCCGGGTCATTTTTCAACTTCCTTAGCAAGATGGAAGCATCTACCTTCAGGGGACTATCAGACGATCCCATGATGGCCGGGCAAATACAAATGTTCATTGCCGAACTGGAAAGGGTGCGCATGGCCATATTCAGGGCAGATGCGCTTCGCAGCATGTTTTTCGCACTCGGTGCAGCCGGCATCCTATGGATGTATGCGTCGAAAAAAATCACACGCCCTGCCTTTACCGCAATCTTGATCTTGCTGATCACAGTAGATATGTGGCCCATCAACCGCAGGTACCTCAATGACGATGACTTTATGCCGCGAAGAAGGGCTGAGGTTCCCTTCCCGCTCCGCCAGGCCGATGCCTTCATACTCGAAGACACAGACCTGAACTACCGCGTGCTCGACATGACAGAAAGCACCTTCAACAGCTCGCGTGCCTCCTACTATCACCACTCTATTGGCGGCTATCATGGTGCAAAACTTCAACGCTATCAAGACCTGATCGACTTTCACATTACTGAACACATGATGGAGATAGGCACGAAACTGCGTCAGGTGGAAGAGCTCGAAGAGGTGAAAGAAACATTTGCAGGACTGTCTGTTCTGAATATGCTGAACACCAGATACGTGATTTACCACCCCGAAAGAAATCCGATAATCAATGAGTATGCCCTGGGCAATGCCTGGTTCGTGAAAGACTACCAGTTTGTGGAAGATGCTGATGCGGAGATACAGGCACTTAAAGAAGACTTTGACCCGGCAACCACAGCCATCATCGACAAGCGCTTTTCTGATCACCTGTCGGGTATTACCCTGGGATATGACCCCGAAGCCTATGTTATTCTGGAACATGCTGAGCCAAACAAACTGAAGTATCGATACCGCTCATCGAAAGAACAGCTACTGGTGTTCTCAGAGATCTATTACCCGGAAGGTTGGAAGGTAAGCATTAACGGTGAGCAAGCAGATCATTTCCGTGCCAACTATATTTTACGCGCTATGGTCGTACCTGCCGGAGAACATGAGATCACGTTCAGCTTCGAACCACGATCATTCTATACCGGTGAAAAGATATCTATGGCTTTTAGTATCTTGCTGGTTTTACTGATACTGGCTGCGATAGGGTTTTCAATCTACAAGGCACGCGGAGCAACTGATCACCTCTGATTAACAGGCGTTCTCCCGCTGATTACACATATTCTACATCCTGACATTCAGGCTGGAATGGTTAAACATCTGCGTTCATCTGCAGAACTTGTGCTGAGCTTAGTAGAAGTATCTGCGGAAAATAATAAACAGACCCATAAAAAATATCAGTAACAGATATTGAAAGTGAAAAAGGTTCTGATCATAAGCTATTACTGGCCTCCATCTGCGGGTGCTGGTGTTCAGCGCTGGCTTAAGTTCAGCAAATACCTTCGTGACTTTGGGTGGGAACCTATCATTTACACACCCGAAAATCCGGAATATCCTGAGACAGATATCTCCCTTGCTGCAGACATTCCCGAAAGTGTTCAGGTTGTCAAACGCAGAATCTGGGAACCATACCAATTGTATAAATTGTTTAGCGGCAGGAAACAGTCGGAGAAAGTACAAGCCGGGTTTCTGAGCGAAAATAAAAAGCCCGGAATGGCTGAACGTGCCGCCACCTGGCTCAGGGGCAACCTGTTCATTCCTGATGCAAGGAGGCATTGGATCAAACCGTCGGTTCGCTATTTGACAAGCTGGCTGAAAGAAAATCAAATAGACGCCATGGTATCGACAGGCCCGCCACACAGCATGCATATGATCGCCCTGGGTCTGAAGGAAAGATTGGGCATCCCATGGTTGGCAGACTTCAGGGATCCATGGACACAGATAGATTTTTACCACCACCTCATGCTTACCAGACGGGCTGATGCCAGGCATAAACATATGGAGGCGAAGGTACTTACACATGCTGACAGGGTGGTTACGGTAAGTCCGGGTTGTGCCAAAGGGCTCAAGGAAATTTGTTCAAGAAATATAGAAGTGATCACCAATGGTTTTGACCCTGATGATGTTGCCGACATACCTGATTTTAGGTACGAGGCATTCAGCATCACACACCTGGGCTCCATGAACGCCGACCGCAATCCAACAATTTTGTGGCAGGCACTGGAAAAGCTTAGTAAACAAGACAGGTTCTTTCGCGACAAGCTAAAGCTGAGGTTTATTGGAAAGACCGACATATCCGTGTTTGAAAGCCTGACATATTATGGCTTGGAGCAATTTGTCGAAAACCTATCCTATCTCCCTCATAATGATGCGATCAAAGAGGCCGGTAAATCGGCTGTGTTATTGTTGGCATTGAATAACACACCCAACGTGACAGGCATTGCACCAGGAAAGATGTACGAATACCTGGCACTGAAACGCCCGATTTTGTGTATCGGACCGGATCATGGAGATGCAGCACGTATTATCCGGGAGACAGAAAGCGGTGTAACAGTAGGGTTCAAAGATATGGATAAACTCCTTAAAACCATGAACATGTGGGCCAGTCAGTTTACCAACAAAACGCTGACAAGCAGCAATCTCCTTGTCGATCGCTATTCAAGACCCGAGCTGACCAAAGATATGGCAGCCGTGCTCAACAGCATGGTGAAAGGCAGGTGACATTCACCAGTAATAGTAGAACAACTAATAAACCATCCAACGATATACATAAAAAAACAAATTAAGTTGTGAGTGACCAACCAAATTTTGACCGTGCTGAGGTACTGCATATGAAGGAAGTGCCTTTCAGAAGGATAGAAAAAACCATTGCATTCCTGAAAAGAAATGTTCCGCCACCAGCCGTTATTCTTGACCTGGGGGTAAAGAATCTGATGTCGGAGCAGGTAAGAAAGGCGGGATACCAGGTTAACAATACCAGAGGTGAGGACCTCGACACAGACTATAGGCATCTAAACAATGAAAGTTTCGATCTGGTCACAGCCTTTGAGATACTGGAACACCTGGTTGCCCCATATAACCTGCTCAGCTGGTTTAGAAGCGGACAGAAACTGATAGCAACTGTTCCTTTACAGGTATGGTTCAGGAAAGCGCATTGGAATCCCAACGACCCTTGGGACAGGCATTTCCATGAATTTGAGCCGCGTCAGTTCGACTGGTTATTGGAGAAATCAGGTTGGCAAATCATTGATTCCGAACAGTGGAAGATCCCGGCCGGCAGGATCAACGGCATCAGGCCGCTGCTGCGTTTCTTTGTTCCTACATTTTATGCAGTCTATGCGCAGAAAACCTGATAGTACCTGCGGCTTGTCATACCAAATAACCATTCATCTAACAGACGAAATCGTTTCAATAAACTGTGCAGCATTCATGACTGCCAACTCTGAAAACCAGAAATCATTGGTATCTTCAGTTACGATGATCGTACAGCCTGCATCCAGAGCAGCATAGTACTCCAGGCCATCTTCAAAATCATTGATTTTGGCATTGTCAATGGTTTTCAACACACCTGATTCAAGGCATGGAGCTATATGCAAGTGACTCGCGAGCATGGCAGTTTTCCTTTTGGCCAGAGAAGGACCGCTCTTTTTTTCAGCAAAATAAAAAGCAATGGCCAGGCACAAAGGTGATGTGTACATCTCGAACCCTTTTTGTCCGGTCAGGCTTATAATCCTGGCGGCATGGGAAAAAAGCGGATACTCTTTATTAAGCACTGCAATAAGTATGTTTGCAT
>SKYG01000125.1 GCA_007128045.1 Bacteroidales bacterium
CCTTAACAAAAGTGAATAAAGTAAGTGTATTTAATCAACTGAATAACAGTTAATTAAAACTATAAAAACAGTAAGAATGAGGGGTTTACGAAGGGTGTAAAAGTTAAGCAAATTCGTTTTCTCACCCCGACAGATTAAGAAAATGACCGCTGTAAATCAATTAATTACAGCGGTCATTTTGTTTCCAATATCACTGATATGGCTTTTTTAAGCTATTTTTGACTTCATAATATGGAGGTAATTATTTGAGGCAGTCCTTCAACTAAAACATCCAACAAAAACATAAACACAACAGAAATTAATAACTTTGCCACGACTTCAAATAATATATTTCCCACAGCGTTAATGAATAAAAACAATACGTAACCCAATGGCAACACCCGGGCAAAAATTAGCTGAATCCCTAAAAAAACTGAAAGAACTATAGGATGGTGGAATTGAAGGCATTAAGGCTGGTGACCTTACACGGGTGCACCGTGAGAGACTTGTTGAAAATGGTTTTATTCGTGAGGTGGTGAAAGGGTGGTATGTTGCTGTCCCTCCAAATGAACAGCCCGGCGACAGCACTTCGTGGTATGTTTCATTCTGGGGATTTTGTGCGCGATATCTGAATGATCGCTACGGAGAAGATTATTGTATTTCTGCCGAACAATCCCTGTTGCTGCATACTGCCGAACAACAAGTGTTAAATTCATCGTAAGAGTGTGGAATATCATTTCCGCATTTCGGACAACTTCCGGGTTGATCCTGTTTATTCATATCCTTTTGTGACGTGCTCGTCATGTGGGTTTCATGGGGCAATAAATTTGTTATGCTCTTTGTTTTCCATTTCGAACAGTTTTATTAAACCCTGAGGTCCCTTTTTTTTATTTCGTATTCCTCTTTGTTAATTTCGCCCCGGGCGTAACGTTCCTTTAAAGCCTCAAGGGCAGTTTTACCAGAATGTAGGTTAGAACTTCTATTTGTATTCATCGATTTTACTACCACCCAAACAACAGCAACAACAATGATGAGGCCGACAATCCACCACCAACCCATTCCCCATCCGTGTCCTTCAACCCCATTCATCATAATAATCTCCTTTCTGTTTAATAAATTTAAAGCGATGCGATTACCCGCTCAAGTTTTGCCTTAATTTCGCCGGCAATACTTGCAAGTTTCTCATTGTCAACTGCCATCATGGAGGCAGCAGGGTCAACGGCTGCCACTTCTACCTGGTTTTCACCGGTTTCCTGCAGGATGACATTGCAGGGGAGCATGGTGCCAATCTTATCTTCCTGTTGAAGCGCTTTATGTGCACTATCCGGGTTACATGCACCCAGTATTTTGTATTTTCTGAAATCAACACCCAGTTTTTCATGTAACTTATGTTGTATATCAATTTCGGAAAGCACCCCAAAACCTTCTTTTTTTAATGCTTCAGTTACCAGCTCTATCGCTTGGTCAAAATTTGCTGTAATTGTTTTATTTATGTAATATTTCATATATTTAAAATTGTCTGAATGTCTGAATGTCTGAATGTCGAAAAACTGAGCGAAGCGATGTCCCGAACACTTCGTGAGCTCGGCGAAGCCAATCCATGTGTCAACATTTTCGTGGGTGAGAACGAAAAGTGAAAAGTGAACTATGAATTATGAACAATGAACAATGAACGGTTGAACGGTAAGCTCAGAGTGACCTTCAGACCTTCAGACTTTCAGACTTTAAGACTTTCAGACTTTCAGACTTTCAGACCTTCGACTTTTGACTTTTGACTTTTGACTTTTGACAAATATAAAACAAATGTCTAGCTTTTCCAACGAAATTCATATTGCTTTTCATGTCTTTTGAATAAATCTCTTTTAATTCGTATTTTTGCGTTTCGAATTGTATTTCCTATGGAAGGCATGTTGTTTCTTTTCGGTATAAGTGGTGGTGAGATATTGGTCATCATGCTGTTGGTATTGCTGTTGTTTGGTCCTTCAAAGATCCCGGAAATTGCCAGGATGCTTGGGCGTGGCATCAACGAAGTGAAGAAGGTGCAGCGTGAGATCAATACAGAGATTCAGCGCTACTCTGCCGATGTGGAGAAGGAGGCCCAAAAAATAAAATCCGATATTCAGGATCTGAAAAAAACAATTGAGGAAACCAACGACAATGTTGCTTCCGGTGATGGTGCTGAGAAGGTTGATAACCTGAAGGGAGACGATATCAAAGGAGATGCATCAAAAGAAGGCAAGGCTAAGGAGTCTGGTGACAGTGATAAACATGCCGGAACTGATATGGAAGCTGGCAGTCCTTATGAATATGATTACGATCAATATGGGCTTGAAGACCCATATGGAACAACCTTCGGCAAGACTGATAAAACCACAAGTGAGGAAATTAAAAAGGACTCCCGTTCACCGGAATCGACCACATCGTCAAACCCGGAATTACCTGCTGACGAGGCTCTGACCCCTGGCGATTACGGCGAAGATCATGGTGCAGGGAGTGGCAAGAAGCTGGAAGATAGTCCCGGCACTATACAAAAGGATGCTACAAAGAAGGAGGGGAAAGAGCCGGGAGATAAGAAGCAGGATGGCAGGAAGCAACAAAGTCCGAAGCCCCGAAAAAAGAAGACAGCCAAAAATCCCGGCGGCGACAATTTATGAGGCCATCGGGCGTTATATACCAGGAAATTCATTTAGGAAGGAGAAACAGCTTATTTTGATGATGCATTTTAGTTTCAGGTACTATTTCCTCTTGCTGATCATATTTTTTATTTTCGACACGCCGGAATTGGTGGCGCAGAACCGTCGTGTTGTGCGGGCAGATCAGGCCTTCGAGCTCAAGCAGTATAGTGAGGCTCTGGGGATGTACCGCAGGGCATACAACAGGGTTCGCCGGAAAGACCGTAATGAAGGAAACAGGGTGGCTTATCGTGCTGCCCTTTGTTACCGGTACCTTAATGATCACCGGAGTGCTGAATCGTGGTTCCGCAGGGTGGTGCGTTCCAACTACCCTGATTCTTTAGCGATACTATATTTTGCTGAGTCACTGATGCATAACGGAAAGTTCGACGAGGCACTTGTGCAATTTCAGCGTTATAATGAATTGGCGCCTGACGACTGGCGCGGACAATATGGCATAGAGTCAATAGCTGCTGCAAAAGAGCTGAATGCATCGCCAACGCCCTACGAAGTGGAAACGATGCGATTGTTTAACTCACGTGAGGATGACCTCACCCCTGTGTTTGGCGATCATCGTGCTTCAAGCCTGATTTTTGCCTCATCGCGTGATGATGCTGTGGGAAGGGATGCTGATCCATGGACCGGAAACAAGCACACCTCGTTTTTTATTGTCTATCAAGACCGTGCAGGAAATTGGAGCAGGCCTGCACTCCTGGATGAAGGCCCTGTAAATACAGAGTACAATGAAGGGGCTGCATCATTGAATGCCAGCGCCACCAGGATGTATTTTACCCGCTGCCTGCGCAGTCCTGATGTGGATATGGGATGCCGCATCTTCGTTGCTGAACGTGATGGCGCAAGGTGGAACAACCCCAGGGAAATCCCTTTGGTTACCGATAGCGCTGTAACCGTTGGTCACCCGGCGATCAGTTCCGACGAGCTTGAGTTATATTTCGTGTCCGATATGCCCGGTGGTCAGGGAGAAACGGATATATGGGTGGTAAGACGACGTGCCCCTGGTGACAGTTTTGGAGAACCGGAAAATCTCGGCCCGGAGATCAACACACCCGGCAATGAGATGTTTCCCTATGTCAGGGAAGATGGTTCCCTGTTTTTTGCCTCTGATGGACATCCTGGTCTTGGGGGCCTGGATATTTTTATGAGCCAGCCAAAACCAGGCGGGTGGACTGAACCGGAAAATCTTGGAGTCCCTATCAACAGCACCGGCGACGATTTTGGAATCGTGTTTTACCCTGGCAGGGAGCAGGGTTTCTTATCGTCTAACAGGCCCGGAAGCAGAGGATATGATATATATTCCTTTTACCTGGCTCCTTTCCTGTTTACCATCAAGGGAGTTGTCGTTGATGAATTAAATGACTGGCCGATACGGGGAGCCGACATACAGTTGATTGGCTCCGATGGCAGCTTCATTCAGGTCGAAACCGATCAACGAGGTGAGTTCTTTTTTGGTCAGGATGTCGTCATGGAGAATACGGATTACGACCTGCTGGTGAGCAGAGAAAGATACTTCTCTACCCGCGGCCAACAGTCAACCCGTGGTGCTGAGCGTAGTCAAGACTATGAGGTGAACTTTAAGCTGGCACCCATCCCTGACAGGGCGATTCCCCTGCCGGAGATTCTTTACGAATTTGCAAGCTGGGAATTGTTGCCGCAGTTTAAAGATTCTCTTGATGGTCTGGTGCAAACCCTGAAGGATAACCCCACCATTGTCATTGAGTTAGCCAGTCATACCGATAGCCGCGGAACGGATCAGATCAATGATACCCTGTCACAGAGAAGGGCTCAGACAGTGGTAGACTTTCTGATTGCCGAAGGTATTGAACCCGAACGACTGCACGCCAGAGGGTATGGCAAAAGGGTGCCCAGAACCATCGAAAGGGATATTGAACGGGAAGGCTTCCAGTTCAGTGCCGGTACCGTGTTAAATGAAGCCTATATCGATGGCTTGCCAACAGAAGAGCACCAGGATGCCGCACACCAGCTGAACAGACGAACAGAGTTCAGAGTACTGAGCGACGACTTCAGACCTGCCGAACCCACTGAACCCACTGGCCCCAGCCCCCCCGGAAACCAATAACCATAAACTTCTCAACTCCTCAACTCCTCAACTCCTCAACGCCTCAACTCCTAAACCTCCCCAATATGTCAGACCCTAACTCATTATACAGTCAGCGCGGTGTGTCGGCCTCAAAGGAGGATGTGCACCAGGCTGTAAAAGGTCTTGACAAAGGTTTGTTCCCAAAGTCATTTTGTAAGGTCGTTCCTGATTATTTGGGAGGTAACCCGTCGTATTGCAACCTGATGCATGCCGATGGTGCAGGGACAAAATCATCATTGGCATATATATACTGGAAGGAGACCGGCGATCTTTCTGTATGGAAAGGTATTGCACAGGATGCTATTGTTATGAACCTCGATGATCTGTTGTGTGCCGGTGTTAGTGAACATATTCTGGTATCTTCGACCATCGGGCGGAATAAAAAACGTATTCCCGGCGAGGTCATTGCTGCAATTATTCATGGGACTGAGGAGTTTCTGGAGTCTATGCGCAGGTTTGGCATAAATATGCAACTGACGGGAGGAGAAACCGCTGATGTGGGCGACCTGGTACAAACTGTGATCGTTGACTCTACCGTCACAGCAAGAATTCCCCGCTCAGAGGTTATTACCAATGAAGGCATATCACCAGGAAACCTCATTGTAGGCCTGGCCTCTTTTGGGCAAACTATGTATGAAGACACGTATAACGGTGGGATGGGTAGCAACGGACTAACATCTGCCAGGCATGATGTGTTTTCGAAGGTATACGCGAAAAAATATCCGGAAAGCTTTGATGCTTCCATGGAAAGCCACCTGGCATATACCGGAGAGATGTTATTGACCCAGCCTGTTGAGCATACATCGCTGGATGCTGGAAAGCTGGTGTTATCGCCAACACGTACCTACGCCCCTGTTGTAAAGAAGCTGTTTGATGCCGGAATGAAAAAATATATCCATGGGATGATCCATTGCAGTGGCGGTGGCCAGACCAAGGTGCTTCACTTTGTAGATAATATACATGTGGTTAAGGATAACCTCTTTGATATACCACCTCTCTTTCAGATGATCAGCAAGCAATCGGGTGCCTCCTGGAAAGAAATGTATCAGGTGTTCAATATGGGACACCGAATGGAACTCTATGTCGATGAATCTATTGCACAGGATATCATCGACATATGTGCTGAATTTCAGCTCGACGCGCGTGTCGTAGGCCGTTGCGAAGCAGCTGGTGATAAACAACTTTCCATCAAAACCTCCCAAGGTACTTTCTCCTATCATTAACCCTTGGTGCCTTGTCAACGCTATTTTTAGCCGGTACAATAACATTGATACGACACTTGTCAGGTTGTCGGTAACAGTCCTATTTTTTGTATCTTTGCATACTTAAAAAAAACGGATTCACCCATGTTGCTAGAAAAGCTACAGGCCATTCATGACAGGTATGTGGAAGTCGGTCAGCTAATCACTGAGCCCGATATCATGTCTGACATGAAACGATATATTCAGTTGAGCAAGGAATACAAAGACCTTCAACCTATCATCGAGGCTTTTAAAGAATACAAAAATATTGTCGACAATATTACATCGACAAAACAGATATTGTCCAAAGAAAAGGATAATGAGTTCAGGGAGATGGCCAAGATGGAGCTGGACGAACTCGTTGTGCGTCAGGAGCAGATGGAAGATGATATAAAGATGATGCTTGTTCCTGCCGATCCTCAGGATGATAAGAATGCCATCGTTGAGATCAGGGCCGGAACGGGAGGTGATGAGGCAGCAATATTTGCCGGTGACCTGTACCGGATGTATCTGAAGTTTGCCGAGAGCAGGCGTTGGAAGACAGAGCTTGTCGACATGAACGAAGGGACATCCGGAGGATTCAAGGAGGTGATCTTTAACATCACAGGTGATGGCGTTTATGGGGTGATGAAGTATGAGTCGGGGGTGCATCGCGTTCAGCGTGTGCCTCAAACCGAAACCCAGGGGAGGGTACACACCTCTGCTTCGACGGTTGCCGTATTACCTGAGGCCGATGAATTTGACATAGATCTGAAGATGAGCGATGTAAAAAAAGAGACCTTTTGCTCCTCGGGGCCTGGCGGGCAATCGGTAAATACCACCTATTCGGCTGTCAGGTTAACGCATCAACCATCAGGAATCGTGGTGTCCTGCCAGGATCAAAAGTCACAGATCAAGAACCTGGAAAAAGCCCTGAAGGTACTTCGCACGCGTCTGTTCGACCTGGAATACAAAAAATACCTCGATGGGATAGCTTCTCAGAGAAAAACCATGGTGTCTACCGGCGACAGGTCTGCAAAAATACGCACCTATAATTTCCCGCAGGGCAGGGTTACGGATCACCGTATCGGCCTGACCCTATACAACTTGTCAGCCGTAATGGATGGCGACATTCAGGGGGTTATCGATGCTTTGCAGCTAGCAGAAAATGCCGAGAAACTGAAAGTAGGTACAGAATAAGAATAGTTTTTCATCATGAACCGGGAACAACTTACCGACCTTATAAAACGCAAGCGCTCCTACCTTTGTGTAGGCCTTGATACGGATCCGGCGAAAATTCCTTCCTGGATACTGGATCAATTTGATGAACCGGTATTTGAATTTAACCGTCGCATCATTGATGCTACCATCGACCTGGCTGTTGCTTACAAACCCAATATCGCTTTTTATGAGTCGGGTGGGAGCACCGGGTGGCGCAGCCTGGAAAAAACCATCGATTACCTGAACGCACATCCTGGCGGTCCGGTATTTACCATAGCAGACGCCAAACGGGGAGATATAGGAAATTCTTCCATGCATTATGCCCGGGCTTTTTTTGAGAAGATGGCGTTTGATGCCGTTACTGTGAACCCTTATATGGGTCATGATTCAGTGGAGGCATTTCTTTCATTCGAAGGCAAATGGGCGGTAGTACTTGCCCTAACTTCAAACCCCGGTGCTATGGACTTTCAGACCTTGCAACCTCAGCTGCCAGTGCTGCTTGAAAAGTTCGGCATTAGAACCAGCTATTGGAAGAAGTTGTATGAAGTGGTCATGGATGGTTGCATACAGTGGGGCACCACTGATAACCTGATGTTTGTGATTGGGGCCACACAAACTGAAATGCTCGGCTACATCAGGGAAAACGTGCCCGAACACTTCTTCCTGGTTCCTGGAGTTGGTGCGCAGGGGGGTAACCTGGAGGATATATCACGTGTGTTGTTTAACAAACACATAGGATTGCTTGTTAATGTATCCAGAGGGATACTTTTTGCCTCATCAGAACCTGACTTTGATCATAAATCCAGGCAGGCTGCCCTGGCATATCAACAACAAATGGAATCCCTTCTCAAACAAAAGAATTTTATTTAGTACACCAACCAATAACACGACAAACCAAACCAAATTAAATTATACAACATTGAATTTCAACGAATTTAGCCTGGATGACAGAATCATGGAGGGTATCTCTGTGATGAATTATGAAAAGGCCACGCCAGTGCAACAGGCAGTTATTCCAAAGGTACTTGAAGGAGCTGACCTGATTGCATGCGCACAGACAGGAACAGGGAAAACGGCAGCGTTTTTGCTGCCCATCATCCATAAGATCATCACATCACCACCTCAACCTTCGGTAAAAGCCATTGTGGTGGTGCCTACCCGCGAGCTGGCCATTCAAATCGCGCAGCAAATAGAGGGCTTCGGTTATTATACATCGGTTAGCTCGCTGGCAGTTTATGGTGGCGGCACGGGGCCTGAATATGCCAATGAACAACGAGCCCTCAGTAGTGGGGTAGATATTGTGGTGTGCACCCCTGGCAGGATGATCAGCCACCTCAATATGGGCAATGTTCAAGCCAGCACGCTGCAGTTTCTTGTGTTGGATGAGGCTGACAGGATGCTGGATATGGGCTTTTTTGATGACATCATGAAGATTATCTCCCATTTGCCATCCAATCGCCAGAGCCTTCTCTTTTCTGCCACGATGCCCCCAAGGATCAGGGAGCTTTCAAAAAAAATACTTAAACATCCTACGGAAATAAATATTGCCTTGTCGTCACCGCCCTCCGGTATAAAGCAAGAGGCGTACATTGTGCATGAAACGCAGAAGCTGAAGCTGGTAAAACATCTGATCACAGATGCCTCAATGAAAAGTATTTTGGTATTTTGCGGTACCAAATTGCAGGTAAAACAGCTTACCCGCGAGTTGCAGAAAACCGGTCAGAATATCGCCGAGATCCACTCCGACCTTGACCAGGGAGTGCGCGAGCAGGTGATGAATCGCTTTAAAAGCAGGCAGGTGCGGGTTCTTGTGGCTACAGATATCGTATCAAGGGGTATTGATGTGGAAGATATTGATATGGTTGTGAACTACAGCGTACCCCATGATGCTGAGGATTATATCCATCGTATCGGGCGGACTGCCAGAGCGGCGGCGCAAGGAAAGGCCGTAACACTTATAGGCGAGGCGGAACAAAGAAAATTTGCAGCCATAGAAAAGCTCATGAGAAAAACAGTTTCCAAGCCCAAAGCACCAGATGATCTTGGTGAAACACCTTCGTACCGCCCGGATACCATCGACCGTGTGAAGAAAACCGGAAAACGGTTTGTTTACAAGATGAAACGGAAAAAGTAGTAATACATCCTGATACAGGGTTTAACTGTCACCCGTTTTATCACCTTTCGCATCAGCATTTTCCTCCTTACCTGACACTGCCGGGCTTATCTCGCCCTGCATATTTTCAATGGTATTGTAAGAGTCTTTTAAAGCGGTGATAAATTTGTCAAAATCTTCCTGGTATAAAAACAACTTGTGCTTTTCGTAGAAGAAATTACCTGATTGCTGATCGAAGCGTTTCTTGCTTTCAGTAATTGTAAGATACAACTCGTTTGATCTGGTAGCTTTCACATCAAAGAAGTATGTTCTTTTTCCTGCCCTTACCGCGTTGGAATATAAGTCGTCCCTTTGATCCCTGGCATCGTAATCTTCCATTTTTTCTCTCCTCCTGATAGGTTAACATTTTATATGTGCCAAAATTATAAAACCTGTCACAAAAAACAAATAAAAGTTAAAACGTATTGTTTCGTCAGAATTAATAATATATGTAAAGGTACAAAAAAGATACAGAATTCAGAAATATGACTTTAATCCCATAAAAATCCATTACTTTTGCATGAATTTATTCTTGGTGGGATGTTGTTTCTGCCCTATGTAACACGAAATGTTTTATGCTAAACAGAAGGCATTTACGCGTCAAGGTTCTTCAAAGTCTTTACGCATTTTTTCAATCAGGAAACGATGACCTGGCAGCAGGTGAGAAAGAGCTCTTATTTGGGATAGAGAAGGTGTATGATCTTTACCTCTATCAGTTTCAGTTATTGTCGGAAGTGCTGTTTCAGGCAGAAAAACAACTGGAAGAGAACCGAAACAAGCATCTGCCTTTGGAACAGGATCTGAACCCAAATACCCGGTTTATTCAAAATGCATGTCTCAGGGCTATTGCTGATGATGGATTGCTGAAAGAGTTTTGTAAAGGTCGTAAGATCATTTGGACAAACGATCTGGATCTGGTCAGGAAACTTCTTGCTCATATACAACAACAAAAATACTACCTTGATTACGTTGACCTTCCGCATACATCGATCAATGAAGATCGTGACTTTGTGGTGAAGATGATCAAGAAAGACCTCATGCACTTTGAGTTGCTACACCATTTCTATGAAGAAAAGTCTATTTACTGGCTCGATGACTGGGAGCTTGTGAATAAAATGATGATCAAAACATTACTTGGTATTGATGACGACAATGCCTCACTGGTTTTGATGGAACTTTTTAAAGAAGAAGAAGATCGTGAATTTGCCAGGGAGCTTTTTCGCAGGACTATTGTTAGTGAGTCGGAAATGGATCGCATTATCGCTGCCCGTACACAAAACTGGGATATAGAGCGTATCGCACTGATGGATATCATTATTATGAAAATGGCGATTACCGAAATACTAAAATTTCCTAAGATACCGGTAAAAGTAAGTTTGAATGAATATATTGAACTATCGAAAATGTACAGCACACCAAAAAGTAAGGTGTTCATAAATGGAATTCTTGATAAACTGGTTGAAGAGTTTGTTCAGGAGAATAAAGTCAATAAACTTATTAAATGATTTGTTTAACACTGTAAATAATTAAAGATGAATCTATTGCATGTTTTGTTAATGATGCCCGCCGATGGTGAAGGCGGTGGTGGTCTTGGTGCCTTTTTGCCTTTGATCCTTATTATCCTGGTTTTTTATTTGTTTTTTATCAGGCCACAGATGAAAAAACAAAAGGATTTGAAAAAATACCGCGAAGCACTAAAGAAAGGTGATCGTATCATCACCATAGGCGGTATTCATGGTAAGATTGTTGAAGAACAGGAACGTACCTTTACCATCGAAGTAGAAGGTCAGAACCGCTTAAAGATCGAGAAAAGTGCTGTTGCGATGGAGGGTGTTTCTGAAAACCTTGGCGATAAGCGATAAAATGAATGGATCTTTCTGGTCTGAAGCAATATATTAGGCGATTCAGGGAACCTGCAAAAAAGCAAAAAGTGTACGTTTTTTTGTTGTGCTTTTTTTGCAGTGCCATGTTTTGGCTGTTCATAAAGCTCTCCAGAGAGAATCAGGCTGTTTTCAGGCAGCCCCTGACGGTGATAGATATTCCACAGGAAAGTATTCTATATGATCAGTCTGACATGTATGTTTCATTTTCGCTGCAATCAACCGGTGTCAGGCTGATTGCAACCCGGTACTTTTCGACACCTGATACGATACGATTAAATGCAGGCTCACTACCGCGTTTAAGCAGACAAGGGACATCTTATCATTTTGTTACGTCAACAATGATGACCCAGCTCTTATCGGATGAGGTCGATGGAAACTTTTCTGTTCTATCGGTCAGGCCTGACACCGTGTTTTTTCAGGTAGTGGAGGCTATGGAAAAAATGGTGCCGGTACATCTTCAGGCAGACCTATCCTACGAAAGAAGATTTGGAAAGTATGGAGAGATCATTGTGTCTCCTGACAGTGTGTTGCTGAAGGGGCCCTCAAGTATTATCGATACCATAGGTCATGTGCATACGGAAGCATTAAAATATGAGGGGTTGGCTCAGTCTGTAAATACTATAGCCGGCATCCTGGCTCCAGCGAGCCACAAGTCCGTTCAGGTTATTCCCGCCACTGTAGAGGTACATATACAGGTAGAAGAATTTACCGAGGCGCACGTAGAAGTTCCGCTCGAAGTAATGTGTAATGACAGCTTGTATCAATACCCGCCAGACAGGCTCAGGTTGTTTCCCCACCGGGTTAATCTTGTGCTTTTGGTAGCACTGCGCGATTTCCATCTGATAGATGCTGAAATGTTGTCGGCCTACGTGGTGTGCCCGGATAAAACTGCCACTGACACCCAGCTTGAAGTTAGAACAGAAAGCTTGCCTGGCTTTGTTAGGTTGGAGTCGATCCGACCGGCAAGGGTCGATTACCTGATCATGAACTAATTCTCCTGGATGAAATTCTCATGCCAAACGCTTTGACACACATAAGCATGATTATTAGCACCTTTTTGACTTTCAGACCTTCAGACCTTCAGACAATTATAAACAAATGAAGCACATTGGTATAACCGGAAACATTGGCAGTGGCAAAAGCACAGTTTGCCGGGTCTTTGAGTTGCTGGGCATACCGGTTTTTTATGCTGATATTCACGCGCGCAAACTCCTTTATCAGGCCGATGTGAAAGACCGGCTGACTGAAATCTTTGGTGGGATTATATTAGATGACGGGCAAGAGGTAGACAGAAAAAGGCTGGCTGAAATAGTATTTCATGATACCGCTGCATTGAGCCGGCTTAATGCAGTAATACATCCTCTGGTGCGTGATACATACCAAAGTTGGGTAAGTCATCAGAACAGTCAGTATATACTCTATGAAGCTGCCATATTGTTTGAATCCGGAATGGCGGCTGACTTTGAAAGGGTAATCGTGGTAACCGCCCCCGAAGAGGTCAGGATCAACCGGGTTTGTGCACGCGATCAACTATCAAGGGAGCAGGTGATCGCGCGTATGAATAACCAGATGGCTGAGGAAACATTGATCAGGAAGGCTAGCTATATCATTGATAATGATGGAAATACGCTATTGATACCGCAGGTACTGAAGATAGACAGCGAGTTACGAACCTTTTAGAGACAGACACTATTTATATCACAGAAAAACATTTTAGCATAAGAGTCGTTATTAGTAAGTAAGATTTTTTGTTTATGCCCCTTACTAAATTACGTTTATTGGCTGTCATTTTTCTGGTAACGGCATTCGGTGCCGTAGCAACTGTTACTGCCCAACCACAAAGCGGGAGGGTATATGAGTTTCTCGGACTGCCTGCTACTGCCAGAATTACCGCTTTAGGTGGATATGCCGCACCTGACCTGGAATACGATCTGGGCGTCGCTCTGATGTATCCTTCCCTGATGAGGCCTGAGATGACCAATCATTTGTCGCTGAATTTTGTAGACTATTTCGGTGATATCAATTACGGTACAGTTGCTTTTGCAAGGAACTTCGAAAAGCTGGGGCCGCTGAGTGGTTCCATACAGTATATTAACTACGGTCGTTTTCTGGAAGCCGACGAAACCGGTGAGACATTCGGAGAGTTTACTGCCGGAGAATACAGCTTTATGCTGGGATGGGGACGAAGACTCAGTGACCGGCTATATATTGGCAGCAACCTTAAAAGTATGCACTCCTTTTATGAAGAATATAACTCATGGGGGATGGCGGTAGATATTTCATTATCATTTTTGGATCCGGAGCGGCTTTTTGCTGCCGGCCTCGTAGCACGAAATATTGGGTTGCAGATCAGCAAATTTCGTGAAGGCAACAGAGAGGTCTTGCCCTTTGATTTGGTAATTGGCGCTTCACACAAATTGGCCAATGCACCAATTCGGCTGGTGGCAGTAGCACACAACCTGCACCGCTATGATTTGACCTATCCGGATATTTCTCCATCCTTTACCTTATCATTTCAGGAGTCAACCCGCGAAGAGACCCTTGGTGAAAAACTTAGTGACGTCGGTGATAAGCTCATGCGACATATGGTGTTTGGGCTTGAATTCCTTCCCAGCCAGAATTTTAGTTTCCGTGTAGGCTATAATTACCGGCGCAGACAGGAAATGAAGGTCGAAAGCCGCCTGTCTACAGTAGGCCTGTCGTGGGGCTTCGGATTCAGGATCGCCAGGTTTCATCTAAACTACGGCCGTTCAAATTATCACCTGGCAGGTGCTCCCAATCATATATCCATCAGCACCAGCCTTCAGGAACTGTTTCACAGGCCCGAACATATCTCCCCGGAATAGTGTTTGGCATGTGTTCTTAAATCTTCATGCTGATCATCAGTCCATCACGAACTGGCAATAACAGGTTGTTAATCCCACGATGAGTTTTTACGTAGTTATTGAACCGAATAAGGGCTTCGGTTTCAGGGTCACTATTTGCTTTCTCTACGTCTGAATGACTGTTCTCGGCTGGCGGCGAAATAGTACTTTCTGTACACGGTGCAACTACTTTGCCGCTCCATAGAACATTATCTGCCAGGATAATCCCGCCAGGCCTGAGTTTGTCATATACCAAATCAAAATAGTGGATATAGTTTTCTTTGTCGGCATCAATAAAAGCAAGGTCGAACGTTTCCTGAATGCCTGGAAGAATATCTATTGCCTCACCAATATGTTGTTTGATTTTTTTCTCCAGCCCTGCCATCGCAATATACTTTGCAGCAAAATCTTCAAGCTCGGGATTGTGATCGATGGTGTGTAATAATCCATTGTCTGTGAGTCCCTGCGCCAGGCAGATA
Organism: Bacteroidales bacterium; assembly: GCA_007128045.1. GTDB lineage: Bacteria > Bacteroidota > Bacteroidia > Bacteroidales > UBA7960 > SKYG01. The sequence continues at coordinate 14,590 of SKYG01000125.1, forward strand.
GCGGAATATCCGGTATATGTTCCGATCTCCAGCACCCTTTCGGGTTGTATCATGTTGCTGATCATCTCCAACAGCTTACCTTGTAAATGGCCCGAAAGCATCCTGGGCCTCAGTATCATGGCATGGGTATCGCGATTTAGTTGCCTTAACACATCTGATTCTGGCGTGGTTATGTGTTGCGCGTATTGATCAATCTCTTTTGGAATGAATTCCATGGCGTTATTATATGGGAGTAAATGTCAGGATTTATTTGGGGGTATATGTCAGGGTACTAAGGGTGTTGATGTTGAGAATGTCATTGGCAGCCTCAAGGAGCATGGAAGGAGTTACTGCATCAATCTTTTGTGTGATTTCTTCCAGGTTGTCGACGCGGTCAAACAGCAGCATGCTTTTCCCGATGGCGAGCATTTCACTCAGGTTTGATTCGAAGGAAATAGCCACCTGACCAGCCAGTTGCTGTTTGGCACGTTTAAGCGTGAGAGAACCCATGCTGTTTTCGCAAAGTCGCCTTATTTCTTTATATATCAACGACATTGTTTTGTCGACGTAGTCAGGCTCCGTACCAAAATAGATGCTCAGTATTCCTGAGTCTGAGTAAGGTTGGTAATGGCTTTCAATGTTGTAACAAAATCCGTGCTTTTCCCTGATCACCATATTAAGGCGTGAATTAAGCCCGGGGCCGCCAAGAATATTATTCAGAAGGATCAAAGATGTTTTCAGTGGGTGGTTGCTGTCATAGGCGTGGCTGCCAAGCATACAATGGGCCTGGTGATTTTTGCGTTTTACCTTTTTGGATGTTGGAGAATAATTGCTGAAAGCAACCCTTTCATTCTTTCTCGAGCTTTGAGGCAATGCCCCGAAATACCGTTCCGCCATTCTTATAAGCACTGGAAATTCAATTGGTCCAACAGAACAGATTACCATCTCTTCGGTTACATAATTTTTATCTATGAATCTCAGGATGGTCTCTTTTTTGAATGATTTTAGCAGGGCAGGAGTGCCCAGTATATTTCGGCCTAAAGGATGGTTGTTGAAAATAATGGCATCGAAATCATCAAATATCTGTTCGCCCGGGGCATCTTTGTAAGAGTTTATCTCATCGATGATGATATCAGTTTCTTTAGCGATCTCTTTGGCGGGGAATACAGAATTGATCACAATATCTGACATGAGGTCAAACCATCTCTGGTAATATTGCTTCATAAAGGATGCGTAAATGCAGGTGTCTTCTTTGGTGGTGTATGCATTAAGCTCGCCACCCACATTCTCCATATGGCTTAAGATGTGATAGGTTTTTCTCCTGGATGTACCTTTGAAGATGGTGTGCTCAATAAAGTGAGCCAGACCTTGTTCGGCTTTGGATTCGTCGCGGGATCCGGCATTTATAACGATACCGCAGTGTGCAACATGAGAGCTGCCAGGCTTATGAATGATGCGGATTCCATTTGCAAGCCTGTGAGTGTAATATGTCATCTTTTTTTTACAGGGAACTTCATAAGGTAATCATGCTTCACCTGTCCTTTGGTGATATTAATCAGTTTTTTGCGGATAAGGGTTTTCTTCAGCGGAGAGATGCGGTCAACCATAACGATGCCTTCAATATGGTCGTATTCATGCTGGATGATTCTGGCTGCAATACCTGCGAACTCAGACTCATGCGTTTGAAAATTCTCATCCTGGTAGCTCATACGAATATTTGGCTTCCGCAATATATCTTCCCGTAATTCAGGAAAACTGAGGCATCCCTCATTAAACTGCCAGGGATCGCCCCATTCTTCGATGATAACCGGATTAATAAAGACCCTTTTAAAGTCATTCAACTCCGGGTATTCATCAGCAAAAGGCGAGGCATCAACCAAAAACAGCCTGATGCTTTGTCCTATCTGAGGAGCGGCCAGCCCTACTCCGGATGCATGATACATTGTTTCCCACATGTTTTTAATGAGGTCGTTCAGGGATGGATGATCCTTGTCAATGGGACGGGCTTTCATTTTGAGCACCGGGTCACCGTATGCGACAATTGGAAGTATCATGATCGTTTTGCTTCGTGAGACTGTTGTTCCAAATATGATTGCAATATGATGGTGGCGCTTATGGTATCCACCAGCGCCTTGTTTTGCCTTGCCTTCCTGCCCAGACCTGCATCAAGCATCGTCTTCATGGCCATTTTGGAAGTAAAACGTTCGTCCATTCTTTTAACAGGTATTGTCGGAAATTGTTTATTGAGTTGCTTAATTACAGGATCGATAAACCTGGATGCGTCTGAAGGGCGGTTCTGCATATCCAGCGGTTCACCCACAACGATAAGCTCAACATGTTCTCTTTGAAAATAGTTTTTTAAGAAATCGAACAGGTCTTTAGAATGGACGGTAGTCAGTCCGTTGGCAACTATTTGCAGCTCATCTGTTACGGCCAGTCCTACCCTTTTATTTCCATAATCGATAGCCAGTATCCTTCCCATCAGGATTTTTTTTAGGCTGCAAAGATACGCAAAGCTTATCAAATAAGCTTATCTTTGCAGTCTGAATTAAACCTTAGACTATGCAAGATTATAGAGAGATTATTGAAAAAGCCTGGGATGACCGTTCGTTGTTAAGTCAGGAAAAAGTTCAGGATGCCATATGTGCTGTTATCGATTTGCTCGACAAGGGGCAGGTGAGGGTGTCTGAACCTGTTCAGGGCGAATGGATAGTGAATCAATGGGTAAAGAAGGCAGTTATTCTGTACTTTCCCATCCGACAGATGGAGACTATAGAAGTGGGGCCTTTTGAGTTTCATGATAAGATCCGTCTGAAGACCGGTTATGCTGATCTGGGAGTGCGTGTGGTGCCCCATGCGGTAGCACGGTATGGATCGTTTATTAACAAAGGGGTGATCATGATGCCGTCATATGTCAATATCGGAGCTTATGTGGATAGTGGCTCTATGGTTGATACCTGGGCAACGGTAGGATCATGTGCGCAGATTGGAAAGAATGTACATCTGAGCGGGGGAGTGGGTATTGGCGGAGTACTTGAGCCTGTGCAGGCCGGACCGGTGGTTATAGAAGATAATGCCTTTATTGGTTCCCGTTGCATTGTTGTTGAAGGTGTACACGTGAAAAAGGAGGCCGTACTGGGTGCCAACGTGGTGCTTACCATGTCAACGAAAATCATCGATGTTAGCGGTAATGAGCCTGTAGAATATAGAGGTGTGATACCTGAAC
>SKYG01000053.1 GCA_007128045.1 Bacteroidales bacterium
GGAGTGGCTAATGAACAGGCTTAAAACGATCGGATTAAAACCTATCAACAATGTAGTTGATGTAACTAATTATGTGTTGCATGAGCTTGGTCAGCCTTTACATGCTTTTGATCTCTCGCAGATTGATGGCCGGGAGATCAGGGTAAGAAAACCTAAAAAAGGAACCCGGTTTGTAAGCCTTGATGAAGAGGAGATTGAACTGACAGGCGAGGATCTTATGATATGTAATGCCTCATCGCCAATGTGTATGGCAGGTATTTTAGGGGGCATTGACTCAGGGGTTACTTCCCATACCAGGGCAATTTTTCTTGAAAGTGCCTGGTTCGACCCTAAAACAATCAGGATGTCTTCAAACAATCATGGGATAAAAACCGATGCATCGTTTCGCTTTGAAAGAGGGGCAGATCCTGAAATGACTCTCATAGCACTTAAACGGGCTGCTTTAATGATCAAAGAAGTTGCCGGTGGTACGATTTCCTCAGAAATAATAGATGTCTATCAAATAAAAAAAGAGGCTATAGAGCTAAAGTTTTATTATCAGACGCTGAACCGTTTGGCCGGAAAGGTTATTCCCCGTGAAGAGGTTATCTCAATTCTTTCTGATCTGGATTTTGTGATACAGTCTGAATCTGACGACTTTTTGATACTGACACTACCCCGTTATCGTGTAGACGTTACCAGGGAAGCAGATGTGGTCGAGGAGGTTATGCGTATTTACGGATATAATAATATTGAATTGCCCGACAGACTATTTTCTTCTATCGTACTCTCTCCAAAGCCGGATAAAGAGAAGCTGCAAAATGTTGTTTCTGACATGCTGTCTTCAAAAGGTTTTTACGAGATAATGAACAACTCCCTTTCCAAGGGTAGTTATTACGATGGGAATGGATATGACCCCTCATCGTCTGTTTCTTTATTGAATCCTTTGAGTCAGGATTTAAATATTCTCAGACAGTCATTGCTGTTTGGTGGCTTGGAGACTATTGCCTATAATCAGAATCGTAAGACTCAGGATATGAGGCTTTATGAGTTTGGCAATGTATATAGGCTCCGAAAGCAGTCTGAAAGGCAGCAATCAAATGCGTTGGAAAATTACCAGGAGCAAGCGGTACTTTCCCTGTTTGTGACAGGTAAGCGCTCTCCGGAAACATGGTCGGAGAAAGATGATGTGGTCAGCTTTTATGATATCAGGTCTGCCATAAACAATATTCTGGAGCGCTTAGGGTTTAACATTCGATTTTTTGAAATTGCAACGAATGAACATGACCCCGTATATACTTATAAGCAGGTGATGTTACATCATGGTAAATCAGTTATTTCTCTAGGTTTACTTTCCAAACAGCTTTCAAAACAGTTTGATATAAAGCAGGAAGTGTATTTTGCTGAAGTGGAGTGGGAATACCTAATCAGCCAGTTAGACAAAATACCTTTCCGGTATGAGGAAATTAGCCGTTTCCCGGAGGTTCGACGTGATCTGGCGCTGTTAATTGATGAGCGTGTACCTTTCTCTTCTATTGAGTCATTAGCGTTTGAAACGGAAAAGCAATTATTAAAGAAAGTAAGCCTGTTTGATATTTTTCAAGACCAAAAACTTGGAGACGGCAAAAAATCATATGCTATTAGTTTTATTCTGCAAGACAGAGACAAAACACTTACAGACAAAGAAATAGATGCCATTATGGAGAACCTTGCCCAGGCTTTTAAAACAAAACTCCAGGCAACAATCCGATAAAGTGAGTTGTTTTTGTAAGTTATTGGTAAATAATAACTTTTTGAATGGAAATATTATTTCCTTCCATCATTTTTACATAATAAAGACCTGGCGCTAGTTCCCCAACATTAAATTCGATACTTCCCGGATTGGTATGTGCTTCAACCATGATGAACTGAACCTGATGTCTCTGGGCGTTATGCAGGCTAATGGAAGCAGTAAGTTCGGGCGTTGGAATCTCAATATAGAGGTAATTGCGTGCAGGTACAGGAAATACGTTGAACCCAGGCGTGTTTTTCTCATGTGCTATTCCAGTGTTGTCTGGTAGCATGGTTACGTGAATATCAACATCACTGTCATGGATTGAGAAACCTCCATGGAAGTTGAAATACAGGTCTCTGGATACCACATAATCGTAATTTCCGGCTGTGAGTGATGAGATCAGATAGTTTCCGGGTTCGTGTTTTTCTCCATTTACTGTAATTGTTGCGTCAGTAATAGCTTTATTATGGTTGTCTAAGATGAAGAATTCAGCATCATAGTATTTTATTAGTTGCACGGGTATGGTAAGTGCTTCCTCATCTACTGTAAAAGACTGTTCAATGAAAGGTTGGTTTCCGTTTTCACGGGCGGTAAAAGAATAATCACCTGACAGCAGCTCAAAAATAGCGATACCTTCTTCATTGGTTGACAGAGACATTTCCCCTACCTGAATAATAATGTTTCTTAATGGATTTCCGGCGCCATCATTGACAATAAAGGTTACAGGCCAGGGTATTGGCACAGGTTCTGCTGTAAATGACAGTGCAATATTTGGTCTGAGATACGACATGCCATTATATGGTGCAATGGCATGAATGTCGGAATAGCCATATGCGACGCGGTTTGAGGAATATGCTGTGCAGGCAACTTTAAAAAAGTTTGTTGTCCATCCTGGTAAGCTACCCCAGACAACCTCAATGATAATATTCTGTTCTCCGTCATAGTCAAAATGCTCTATGTTCCAGGTATGCCATCCGGCAGATGAAGGCATCTGATAAAGAGGCGAGACGAATACGGTTGTTGCATCAGACATGTCGGCAAATGCATTGGTAAACTCATCCTGCGAGGTATGCTTTATCAGTATCTTAAAATTGGGCAAGGCGTTGTACTGTGATGAGATTTGCATGATGTCGAATCCAAGAGAGGTAATTGTTTTGGCTCCTGGCCCTAATTCTTCAGACGTATACAAAAACTGGCTTCTGTTGGCTTTATAGATGTTGTAAAAAGGATATTGACCTGACGGAATATTTTCGTTTCCGATGGTAATATTTGGTGAAAACCCTATGGTTATAGCTGTATCCAGCATGGTTTCCATCCCATCTTGTACCCGGAGGGTGATCGGAGCCTTGGTGCCATTATCTGCATGGTAGCTGGCACGCACAGCGAATGTCGTATACAAGGAGTTTCCCGGGTCGAGCACAGCTGCGCTTTGGGATTCACCGGTAAGAATGTCTAAGTAGGGTGATGATGTCTGAAGGGTTGCTGTCGGATTATTGGCTGTTGCCCCACCTTTATTGGTGATTCTGAAAGATACATTGGCTGTTTCTCCCTGATCAAGCCTCCCATTACCATTTCCGGTCTGACTATCGTTAATGACAAATTGGTGATATATCTGTAACTTAGGTGCAAAGGCTGTTATTCGCAGGTTAGAGCGCCAACGTACCAGTCCGTCAGTTATGTCTACCTGGAAATTTGCGACATGTTCATTGGGCACCTGTTCACTGATCTCGATGGTGAACGCATTAAAAACAGTAACGGTATCATAGCCTTCAGTTGCGAGAAGCGGAGAAATATCTATTTGCTTACCAGGATTTGAAATACTGACAAACTCATCGCCTCCTGTTAGTTGAGCCTTCAGGGAGCCGGAGGTTCCTGAGCCAATATTTCTCATTGTCATATGAAGTGAGATGCTTTCACCATAATCAGCACGTTGATTGTTATTGCCTGATTCGTCATTGATCGCGGTATGATCCAAAACGACATACGCCCCTTCGAGCAAGGCCACATTAATATCCTGAATATAGGGGATATACTGGGGTTTGGTTACTACCAGGCTGGCAGTTCCCTGTGATGTGATAGCGTGTATTGGCAAAGCCAGTATTCCTGTTTCATCCACCCTCCCCGCAGCTACTAACTGTCCGTTTTTAGATAAGCCGATATAAGAACCGGGAAGGGCCTCAACTTCAAATGTGTCTGACCCCAGCGGAATTACAGGGAAATGATTTACATTATTGTTTTTGCCCTGGGTGTAATAAATGATTGTTGATGGATCGCCGAATGTATGATAGCCTTCCCAATACCAGGTCACATTTGACTGGGTTTGGTATCCCCTGATGTTTGCCTGGGTAATGGACAGGTTCCCTATAAACTGAATGGCCCCAACCGGCACATAGTCAGCAACAAAAGGTGCATCGTATGCTCCAAGGGTTGTTTCTGCAGGTGTGGGAACGTAACCTGCATTGTTACCTACAATCGGGAAGGCACCAACGGACCAGTAGAAGTCTTCAAACCAATGGGTGTCAGGAGCAGAGCCAATATATGCCACCGCACCTTTTTCCCGGGCCCTAACCCAGGCTTCTCCAATACTTTCAGTGTGGCTAAAAAGGCCACTTTGACAACAGTTTCCTATCACCAGGGGGTATTTTCCCCTGTTATTCATCTGATAAATGTTTGATGCCAATAAGGTGGGCCTGTACCACTCTGTTGGCCAGCAATGACCAGTAAAATTTATATAACCTACAGATATGCTTTTTGTATTGTAACTGCCTGTATAATTGGTAAGGAATGCATTTACATCAGAAAACCCATTAAGGGTATTGTAATAGTTGTTGGTGGCGTATTTTACAGTGGGCTGTAATATCTGATGGTTCCAGAATGAATCTTCGCCTGCAATTAATGTGACGTCATCCAGATATGAAGGGTCTTCAAACTGATATTGCTGATAATAAAGGATTTTGTCGATCTGGTTCTTTAATTCAGAGTTGTTTCGTGCTGACAGGCGTCCGTAATACATGTCAGGGAAGACATCCCCATCAACACTGGCATAGTATAAATCTGTTACTTTCTTAGATGCACTTCCTATGCCAGAAGCAGGTAATTTGGAGACATCTCCTACGAGCACCAAAAAGGTAGGTGCCGGATCTCCGGGATGACTTTGCTGGTATTGATTTTGGATATAGTTTCTGATTGCTTCCGGGGTATTCCCTATCTCATTGGTATACGCGGCAATAACGTGATACCCTTTCCTGGTTTGCCAGTCAAGAAAGGGTTGCAGTGTTTCCTTAAAATCTATATGAGATATAACCAGCATTTTTACAGGTGTTCTACTCAAATCCGGATAGGATTTTAACATGGTCTGTTTGTCGGATGGATTTAATACTTGTTGGTATATCACATCAAAATAAGGAGTATAGGTGGAAGCGTGTACGTAACTCTCAAGACCAGTGTCGGCACCGGTATACCGGAGTTCAACCTCAATATCGTTATACACCTGAATGGTGTTTCGTTGCGGATTATAAGCCACTGGAGCAATGGTAAGTCGTGCAACCCTTAGCCCACGTAGCATGCCCAATAGCTCCACCTCTGCTATGTCATTAGCTGAAAAATCAGACTTATCGTAAGATGCTTGCTGAATCTGAAAAGGTATAGCAGGTGTTTCCGGATTTTTAAGTGAGGAGGGCTGTACGGGCATCAGTGGATACGTAATGCCAAGATTGGATAAGCTGATCTCTGTAACAGAATAATTTATGATGTTAACCTCTATGTGAGCCCCCAGTGGAACCTCAATCAGCTTTCTGGTGGCCGGAAGCTTTGGCGCTCCAACATCTCCAATGTAATGACCCTCAGGGAGCAATAATTCCGTGAAAACACCATGATCTGTAGCTACTTCAGTGGCGTTCAGAGCCTGATAGGAGAAATGAAAGCGTGAAACCTGGTGGCTATTCTCCAGCACAGAGGAGCTCGTTTTTGAAGAAGCAAGCGGTATATGATACGACTGGGCAGATGTGGCTTGCATCCAAAAGATAAGGCTCACAAACAACACTCTGCCTAATGTGAAAGACAATAATACAGAATTGCTTTTCATGTCGATACAGACCCTCATTACGTCCGTTTTAACCTAAATAACAAATAAAGGTAAGTAAAAAGACGTAGAATTACAATATTTAACCCTTTGTTAACATATGTCCTGAATATATTCATGTTCCGGAGTACCATTAATTAAGATCTGTTCAACAATACAGGTATGTTTTTCACAGGTATAATGGATGCCAGAAGTCCAATACAAAATACCGTAATGGTAACAAGTATGAAATCAGCCGGTTTCATCACCACCGGATAAGCATCAATAATAAAGGATCCTTCAGCCTGAATGGCGATCAAACCAAATTGTATTTGCACCCAACAAACCGCCGCTCCAAGAATAATGCCTGACACTGCACCTCCAAGGCTTATCATAATCCCTTCAAGCAGAAACACTTTTTTGATTACTCTATTGCTGGCGCCCAGGCTATGAAGAATTTGAATGTCTTTCCTTTTTTCAAGAACCAGCATAGTAAGCGAGCCGATCACATTAAAAGCAGCTATGACAAGTATAAAGGCCAGGATCAAAAAAATGGCCCATTTTTCTGATCGCATGATCTTGTAAAGGAACTCTTGTTGCTGAAACCTGTTTTTCACCATATATTCAGGCCCCAGCAATTGTTCTATATCTCCTTGCACCTGTTGTTGGCTATATTGTGGATCAACATGAACGGCAATGGATGTAACCTCGTCGTTGTAATCAAGAATTTTTCTCGCCAATCTTATCGGAACGAGAACATATTCAAGGTCGAATTCTGATTGAATGCCAAAAATGCCGCTGGCATAATTTGATGTGGCATTAAAAGCTTGCATCGGTTGTAATGAAAGTGTTCGTCCTCTCTTGGGAATATAAATAGTCAAAGGATTCAGCAGGTCATTGATGTTGGCGCCAAGGTAGTACGCGACTCCCTGTCCAAGTACAATGTAGTCGAAGTCACCTTTTTCAAGAATAAAGTCACCTTCAACCAAAAGCGTGTCGATGCCTGTAATATCCCTGAATGATTCTGAAACACCCCGCATGGTAATCAGGTGCTGACGGTCAAGGTAAGTGATCAGGGCTGTTTCATCCAGCACTTCGCTATACAACACAACACCTGGGATAGCTTGTAACTCTTCGGAAGGAAATTGTTCAATGGAGAAGGTTTTACCTTCTACAAGTGAAATCTCAATATCAGGGTTAAACGCGTTGAATAATGACAAAATTAGTTTCTCGAAGCCGTTAAATACTGACAATACCACAACAAGGGCCATAGCTCCGACCATGACTCCAATAACCGATACCAGGGTTATGATGTTAATCACATTGTGTGACTTCCTGGCAAAGAGATAGCGCTTGGCTATGTAGAAAGGGAATAACAACGCTTCGGGATTTTTAGTATACTATTTCCAGGCTTTGACGAGCAATCCGGTGCCTGATTTATGCTTAAAACGAACATCCGCAGCATTTAGTATCAGTGAAAATGGCATAACAAACAGATAGTAAATGGGGAGAACCAACAACAGCAACCTTGATTTTCCTAACAATAAAATGGGATATTTCATAGATAAGTGCCACGATATGTTCCCGGGTTTTCCGTAGGTATATTGTATTTTGACCTTGTTAAAGCCGGCCTTTTTCAGCTTTTCAGTCATTTCTTCCATACTGTATCCGTCACGCACATGCTCTTCGATAAATGAAGAGTCTCCTTCATCATGAACACCACTGCCGCCGAGGTTGGAAGGGGTGCTGATTAGTAACAATCCATCCTGTTTTAAAGAGTGAAAGAAATTTGAAAACACTTGTTCATCTTCGCGGATATGCTCCATAACATCAACAGAGAGAATAAGGTCATAGGTGTTATGTTCAGAATAAGTGATCAGGTCTTTCACTTCAAAACGGACATTTTTAATTCCGGTTTTGGAAAAAAACGCATTACAGGAATCCACTTCTTCGGCTTTAACATCAACGCCTTTAATTGACCAATGTGGTTTTTTTCTTGCCAGGAAATAGGTGTACTGCCCGAAACCGCTACCGGCATCGAGTACATAAACAGTTTTGCGATCAGCTGTTTCTATGAAAAACAACCTTAATGCTTTGTGGATGTGCCAGGTACGCAAAAGCAATATATCAAGCAGGTGATAAAACACCCGTTTGGTAAGCGGCCACCTGTTGAAAAAGTTTCCAAGTGTTTTTTTGATGGGGTCGTAGTGCATACCTGGCGGGTTTATTCCTTCAACAGTTTTTCAATGTTCTCAATGTAGTCCAGGCTGTCATCAATATAAAACCTCAGGTCAGGTATGTGTCGTAACTGATTTTTTGCCCGCAAACCGAGTTGTTTTCGTATCTCCTTTCCATGCATCTCTGTTAACCTGATGATCTCCTTTGCCTCTTTCCCAAAAATACTTATGTAAACCTTTGCAATAGATAAGTCGCTCGTTACATACACTTTAGTAACTGTAAGCATGGCTCCCGGGAACCATGACCTGCCATGAAGCTGCAAGATTTCTCCCAAATCCTTTTGCAGTAGCCGCGAGATTTTCTTTTGTCGATTTGTTTCCATAACTGCAAAGATAGGAGAAAAATGAATGTCATCTATAGCATTTGTGTTTCGATTAAATTTGCCATATATTTACCGGAAATAATATATAATCAGCTTGTTAACCATTAAACACGATGAAACATGGCAACACCGGACTTTATTTATCAGGAACCGTTTCCCTTAGGGCAAGACCCTACTGAGTACTATTTGCTGACCAAAGAAGGTATTACCATTTCCGATTTTCAGGGAAAACCTGTTCTTTGTGTTACCTCCAAAACCCTTGAAGAACTTGCCAGGGTGGCTTTCAGTGATGTATCATATATGTTGCGCACCAGTCATTTAGAACAGATGGCTGCAATTTTGCACGATCCCGGGGCCAGTGAGAATGATCGTTACGTGGCATTCACCATGTTGCTTAATGCTGAAGTATCGGCGCAAAGGGTTTTGCCTTTTTGCCAGGATACAGGCACAGCAACCATTGTAGCGAAAAAAGGGCAGCAGGTGTGGACAGATGGTGATGATGCAGCGTCTTTATCAAGGGGAGTATTTTCAACCTATACCAGTGAAAACCTACGATACTCTCAAACAATACCGTTAGATATGTATCGTGAAAAGAACTCCGGCAACAACCTTCCTGCCCAGATAGATATTTACGCCTCTCAGGGGCAGGAGTATCACTTTTTGTTTGTTGCCAAGGGAGGTGGATCGGCAAATAAAACGGCCTTATATCAGGAAACCAAGGCTTTGCTGAACCCTGCAAGCCTGGAGGCATTTCTTATCGAAAAGCTTAAAGGTCTTGGAACGGCTGCTTGTCCACCTTATCATGTAGCTTTTGTAATTGGTGGGACATCTGCCGAATCTTGCCTGAAAACGGTAAAGCTGGCTTCGGCAAGGTATCTTGATGAACTTCCGGATCAGGGTAATGAACTGGGGCAGGCCTTCAGGGACAAAGCTTTGGAGAAAAAAATTCTTGAAGCAGCTTACGACATTGGCATCGGGGCACAGTTTGGCGGAAAGCATTTTGCACTTGACATTCGCATTATTCGTTTGCCGAGGCACGGAGCTTCCTGTCCGGTGGGCATGGGTGTTTCATGTGCAGCAGATCGAAACATCAAAGCTATAATAAATAGCAGTGGTGTCTGGGTCGAGAAACTGGAGGCCAACCCAGGCAGGTTTATTCCTGAACAGTTAAGAGAAATGGCAGATAATGGTGGTGTAGAAATTAACCTAAACAAGCCCATGCATGACATTCTTACTGACCTGTCACGACATCCTGTTGGCACAAGACTTTCATTGACGGGCACCATCATTGTTGGCCGGGATATGGCGCATGCCAGACTGAAAGATGATCTGGATGCAGGCAAAGGGCTTCCCCAATACATTAAAGACCATCCAATCTATTATGCAGGGCCGGCAAAACAACCTGAAGGCATGGCCTCGGGCTCTTTTGGCCCTACAACAGCCGGGCGTATGGATTCATATGTTGATTTGTTTCAGCAGCATGGAGGAAGCATGGTCATGATCGCGAAAGGCAATCGCAGTCAAAAAGTTACCGACTCATGTAAAAAACATGGTGGCTTCTATTTGGGGAGTATTGGCGGTCCTGCAGCAATTCTTGCCCAGGAAAATATAAAAAAGGTAGAGCTTATTGAGTATCCGGAACTGGGGATGGAGGCTATATACCGGATTAATGTTAAAGACTTTCCCGCTTTTATACTTGTAGATGACAAAGGAAATGATTTTTTTGAACAAGCTTGATGGTTTTTTCGTTTACCTCGGGTGAGAACAAAAAAATAGCTGCTAATTATGTATAGAGTTGATTATGACACCCTTGGTCCTGTAGAGGTGCCAGCAGAAAAATATTGGGGGCCGCAGACCCAGCGGTCGATTGAGAATTTTCCAATTGGTCAGGAGAAAATGCCCGTTGAAGTTATCCGCGCTTTTGCGGTGTTAAAGAAGGCTTCTGCATTAGTGAATCATGAGCTTGGCGTCCTTTCAAAAGAACACTGTGAGCTGATCGTAACGGTGTGTGATGAGATACTTGCGGGTAAGCTTGATGATCATTTCCCATTGGTGGTATGGCAAACCGGGAGCGGCACCCAAACAAATATGAACATCAACGAGGTGATTGCCAATCGTGCTCATGAAATTAACGGAGGCAGTCTGAGCGACAAGATTAGAACAATACATCCCAACGACCACGTAAATAAATCTCAGTCATCAAACGACACCTTTCCTACTGCCATGCATATTGCTGCTTACACGCTGATTGTGCAGCATACCATTCCTGCCCTGCAGCAATTGCAACGAGCGTTGGCTATGAAAGCGAAGGCTTTTTCGGAACTAGTGAAAATAGGTCGCACCCATTTGATGGACGCCACTCCACTTACATTGGGACAAGAGTTTTCTGGTTATTCGTCTCAGCTCGATCATGGGATAAGGGCACTTTCATTTTCTTTGGATCATATAAAGGAGCTGGCCTTGGGCGGTACAGCTGTAGGAACAGGGATAAATGCTCCTAAAGGCTTTGATAAAAAAGTTGCAGAAATTATATCTGAGCTTACGGGTTTTCCATTCATATCAGCAACGAACAAGTTTGAAGCTTTATCGGCCCATGATGCCATCGTTGCATGTAGTGGTTCTCTGAAGCAATTGGCGGTATCATTGATGAAGATTGCCAACGACATTCGGTGGTTGGCATCGGGACCAAGATGTGGTATAGGTGAGATTGTCCTGCCTGCAAATGAACCCGGAAGTAGTATTATGCCCGGGAAAGTCAATCCAACTCAGGCAGAAGCGATCACCATGGTTGCCGCACAGATCATCGGTAATGATGCCTCCATTGCGGCAGGGGGGATGCAAGGGCATTTCCAGTTAAATGTGTTTAAGCCAATGATGATCTACAACCTGCTTCAATCTGCAAGATTGATGGCTGATGCATGTGTGTCATTTACAGACAAGTGTGTTAATGGAATCACGCCTGACGAGGATCGGATAAGAGAACACTTAAACAATTCTTTGATGCTGATCACGGCATTAAATCCGTATATTGGTTATGACAATGCAGCTAAGATTGCCAAAAGGGCATACGAAGAAAAGATCAGCCTGAAAGAGGCTGCTATGTTACTAGGTATGGTCAGTGAGGCAGATTTTGACCAGTGGGTTGACCCTTCAAAAATGATTTAACACCACTAACCTGCATTACATCTTAACGCATCATACAGGCTAATACTCCCATAGGTCATGTTCAAAGTTGCGGATTTCTTCTTTAATACGCTCACCCTCAAGCAGAGCTTCCATCTCGTCGGTGATATATTCACTGATTCTCAGATCGTTTACATTTGATGCCTTATAGATATTGCTGCTGAAGAAGCGCCTGATGAAAAGGTCGTCATACGACATGCGTTGTGCGTCATTCTGTCGGTTATATACCGGGGCATTTACGAAAATATCACGAACATCAGGATAGTATATCCAGAACAAAGGTGTCGTTCCTCTTACTATACCGGTTATTGGGTCAATATTTTGTCTTACAGGGCATATACCCAATATTCTTACTTCAAGTACTGATCTTTTCGCATCAAAAAACCAGTCTTCTTTTATTCTGAAGTGATATACCTCGCTGGTGCTGAAAGGAATGGTGATCACTGTGTCGTATTCTTCGTATGGAGGGGTTGGTCTTTGCAATGTTCTGGGTTCGGAAGGTTGCAACTCTTTCATTAAGGAGTAATACATAACGCTGTCACGGCTTTCCTCGCTCCGGTATTGATAAGCCCTGGCGATGGTTTCATCAACCTTAAATGGCATGGTAAAATCGTCGGTATCAATGCTATATGGGGTAATGTCTCCCGAAGCGATGCCATCGAGGATCACCTGCATAAGATTTCTCATACCACCAGATGGTGAGGGTGGAAAATAGAGAGGTTGGTTCATTTTTTCCCTTACGTCAATTTCCCGCCATACTCTTTTGTGCCAAAGCACATCAGCCTCCCTTACGGGTGCGTATTCGATGGGTCTTTTTTCTGTATGACGCATTTTATCCCATGCTCCGTCTCTGGGTGTCTGTGTGTTAGTAGGGGGTTGTGTAAAGCCTTGCATGGCTATAGTAACACACACCAGACCAATAAATACTAATTTCCTTAACATATATAAACCTCCAATTATTTTTCGATCATTAAATGATGGTAAAGCTGATTGGTGACAAGGTTCTGACCCTTCCATCCGGACCAGGTTTGGTAGTTATATTTTCAAAGATGATACGCTGACCGCTTGGTGCATTGTTAATGGCCTGAATCATCTGGGGGGTGAATCGATTGCTGTCTGATTGCATTGGGATGATATCTCCGGCTCTGGGAGCTACCATGGTAAAGGAGGCAATCTCATAATTCATGTCGAACTCAAAGTTCTCGAGCCTGGGTATAATAGCACCGGCAACCCTGAGTTCGTCTCGGGTTATTCTTCCTTCTCTCCGGTTTGCAATATAGGCAACCGGATCAGGAACATTTCGTACCCTGAACTGGCTGGTGGTAATATCGCGTAACGTACCATCCACCATAGCTCTGACAGTGATCCGCACCTCCTGTGTTCCGGGTGAGACCCTTACCATATAAGTGCCATCAGCCTGTCTGGTCAGGTTGGCACCGGCAGAAATGGTGGGTTGAAGATTTTCAGCAGCGATTCCGGGAACGGATATTGATACCGGATTATCCAGACCCACGTAAAAAAGGTTCATTCGGGTAGCCGAGACTGTTGCTGACGGCCTTTGAACCATATAGCTGGCTTCAAAAGGATATTCCTGGGGGAAGCCTGATGGAGAGGTAACACGAATGACACCCCTGTGTGTTTGTCGACCCTCATTGTTTGCCAGTATACGCAACCTGCCAACGCCATCGGCTGTTGGAATAGGTCTTCCGCCAACAAAAACTTGTGGTGTTTGGCGGGAGTCGATCGCAGCTACAAAGATTTCGGCTTCATAATGGTCATTAAGCAAAATCATCTCACTTTTTGGCACAACCCTGGCTTCGATGCGGTCAAATTTAAAGTCATCAGCGGTAATGGCTCCATATAACAGGTTGACGGCGTCGAATTCTGCATTTCGGATTTCTGTTAGCAGACGGCTCAGGTTAGTCGCTACTGCTACAACAATGACCCGGTCGAACATCTTTTGATGCCAGGATATTTCCATCCCTTGCCTGGTAAAAGGCCCGTCGACATCCAATCCGAGCTTAACAAACTCAGAAAGGTTGTGGGTGTCGAGAATGCTGTCGATGTTGTTCTTGAAATTTACGATCATTTCTTTGAGCTCGTATGACCTGGTACCCTGCCCTCCATCACGGGCTGGCTCCTGGCTGTTTTCCTTAAGCCAGAAATAGGAAGACACTGAGTAGTTGTCTTTGGCTCTCAGATCAAACAGATTAAATGTATCTGCTTGCTCAAAAGGGATATTTTCCAGTTCAGCGATCATCAAACTTCTTTGTCGCAGGATATAATTGTTGAGTGAGTCAGCAAGCTTCCTGATGTATTGTGCCTGGTTGTAATATGGCTGAACCATATCTTCTGAAGCAGCTTTTTGCTGGTCAAAGTCGGCATACACCATATTTACCTTCAGCTCAAAGTTTCTGTTGGTTTGTTCCAACCCCTCGTTGATCATGGGAAAAGAGTCAAGAACCTCAACGGAAACATTGAGAGCCATAAGAGACAGAAAGATCAGGTACATCAAGCCAATCAGCTTTTGCCTGGGTGTTTGTTTTCCACTGGCCATACGTTACTATTCTTTATATAGTGGCTAACAGTTTGTTAGCCAGGATTGTTTCTTATTTGTTAACATTGAAGCTCATTGCGGAGAGCATATTGCCATATACATTATTCAGGGCGCGGATATTATTGGTAAGCTGCTCCATCTCATCCTGATATTTTTTGATGTTTGAGGCGGAGTCATGTATGTTTTCAGCCAATGCGCCAATGCTTTTATTCAGTTTGTCTGTTGAGTCAGACTGCAGCCCTGCCACCTGAAGTTGCAATTCGTATGCAGCATTCAGTGCTGACAGATTCTGAGATGTTTTCTGGAGTTGTTCGTTGTACTCTCTTCCATTGGCACCTGTTTTTTCAAACGCTTCGACTGTATCAGTAAGTATAGCTGCTTGTTTGCTGTAAGCCTGACCCATTTGGTCGGTATAACCGGTGGCATTTTTCATGCTTTTGGAAAACTCTTCTGAGACATACAGGTTCTCCTTTGCCGACATGGCGGTTTGTTTATAGCTTTCGCTAAGTTCATTCATGGAGCCGGCGACATTCTTCAGGTTTTTGCTGTATTCTTCTGACAAGCTTACACCATGTTTCAGGTGCTCGGCTGTATGTTTGTAGGCCTGATTCAGCTCCACCACAGATTTTGAGGCCGACTCAATATTGTGTATGTATTGATTGGTGGCAACGGCTGCATTCGACATGTCGGCAAGCCGGCTTGCGTTATCGCTCAGGTTTCGCAGGCCTCTCCCCAGGTTGTTGATCAGCTCTGGCCCGATATTGGCCTCTTCAAGGAGCTTGTCCAGATTTTGTGACAGGGTGATATTTGCCGTTCCACCACCCCGGTAAGTCTCTCTTACTGGTTTGCCTTCAACTTCGATGCCTTCCAATTCAGGATATACGCGGCTCCAGTCGGGGTCTTCCGGTGGTTTTTCAAATCCAGACAGGAAAAACACAAGTACTTCAACTCCCATGCCAAGAATAAGCATTTCATCGGCATATTGCCAGTGCATGATTTTAAACAAAGCACCGAGAATAACAACGGATGCACCCCATCCATACATTCTGGCCATGAAGGTTTTCCAAAATTTCGTTTTTTTGTCTTTCATAATTTACAGGATGAAAAAATAGGTTAAAAAAGAGTCAATTGCTAATAAACGTTGGATGCGCCACGGCCATCAGCCCTGTCGCGTCCGGGAAATGTTTGCACACACCTGAACCCAAGATATGATGTAGCCGTATCCTGGTATTCAAAAGTTCGTGTACTTACCTGCAGAAAGTACGCTACATCTTTCCAGGAGCCACCGCGAACAACTTTCCTTCTCATGGTTGGCGGGTCGCCAGGCTGGACTTCGTATTGGTAATCGGGGTTCATATCATGGCCGATATAATAGAAAGATTCATCATAGGCATTGCGTGTCCATTCTGACACATTCCCTGCCATATCGTACAGTCCGTAGTCGTTGGGCGGATAGTGTGCCACTATGACGGTTTGGTAACCTCCATCTCCAATATAGTTTCCTCTGAGGGGTTTGAAGTTTGCCAGAAAACATCCTTCTGCGTTTCTGATATAGGGGCCACCCCAGGGGTAAGGGCTGTTTGCCAGGCCTCCCCTGGCGGCATACTCCCATTCAGCTTCCGATGGGAGCAGGAAGTCCATCGCATAGGGTCTGTCACGGCCTGCAAGGTATGAGTTTAGCAGGTTGGTGCGCCAAACAGTAAACGCCCTGGCTTGTTGCCAGTTTACTCCCACAACGGGATAATGGTCGTAGGTGGGGTGCCAGAAGTATGTTTGTGCCATGGGCTCATTATATGTATAGGTAAAATCGCTGAGCCATACCAGCGTGTCGGGATATACATTTGTCTTCTTCCACTCAACAAGAGATGCCCTGAACCCCGGAATTGAATCTCTTTGAGCCCTGGTAAAGCTGGCTGCCCTGCGCATATTAAGAATGTGGTAACGGTATTCGAGCTTGCGTGTGTCGATCTCAGGTCTGCGGAAAAACCTTTCTGAATCAGGCAGGATTAGTTCGCTGTCCATTTCAATCAGATCCATTTTCACATTAGACCATCTTAAATTGCGTTGCCGGTTCCAATCAATCACTGCAGTGTCGAGCAAATTGCCAAAATCATCCTCAGTAATAAAATAGCGCTCATATTTAATATCATGCATAGATATTTCGAGTTCACGGAGTGCAATAGAGTCTCTTACCCATTCTACAAACTGTCTGTATTGATTATTGGTTATCTCTGTTTCGTCCATATAGAATGCTGGTATAGAGATGGTTCTGTTGATAGCTGTTTGTGAATAGGCTACATCCTGGTCAGATGGCCCCATGGTAAAGCTTCCCATAGGAATAAAAACCATACCGGGTGGGTCGGCGTAATAGGGGTCTGGTCTGTTCTGAACCCCTACCAGGTGCCCGCGGCTGGAGCGATCACAGCTCCCCAGAATTACAACAAGAAAAATAAACAGCAATGAGATTCTCTTCATGGTAGCTAAATGTTAGAAGGCCACTTATATATTATCGGTTGATTTGGTCATACACAATGGTTGATTTGCATAAACCATTTTGCAAAGTTATAAAAATCTTATATTTCGTTGTATTTCTTGAATCTTATCAATATCTAATTCAAAACAGTATCTCAGCATGATTTCATGGCTGCCATAACTGCGGCCCATGGCTCCCATCAGTGAGGTGGTTATATCGTACGAATAACCAAAGCTAATTTGTTCATAGCTCAGGCCAAACAGCAGAACAATAGCATCCTGAGGTCTATAACTAACGCCTCCCCAGAACCTGTTATTGTATGTTACCAATGCATTGAGGTCAAATTGTAATGATTTCATGTCCGTTTTAATCAGAACAGAGGGACTGAACATGTAAGAAGGATTAGATGGTATGGTATAGTCATAGCCTGTTGTGCCATAGTAATGCCGTCGGAGCGAGTAATTACTTTCGCTGAGATTTCCTTTGGCTTGTCTGAGCTGTGAAAAAGAAATACCCCCCCAAAGATTGTTATCGGCCACATAAAAACCCCCGAGGGCAAAGTCGACAAACATATGTGATTCTTCACCCCCGATCAATACAGGGTCTCCGGGAGTGATGGGGTTAAATTTTGAAAAATCCATTCTTTTGTCAAGAAATCCAATCTGTGCTCCAACGCCTAGCTTGCCAAAGACCATTTGGTGATGGTACGAATAAGCAATTTTTACACCAACATTGGTTTCAAATCCCAGTTCATCTTGTAAAAAACCAATGGCTACGCCCCCACGCAAGAACGGAATGGGTGCATCAACATTCAGGGCATAAGTTTCAGGGTTTACACGATTCCCTTCACTGTCTCTGAATCCTACCCATTGCTGCCGTGCCAATGCTGTTGCACATATGGCATTTCGTAAACCGGCATAACCAGGATTAATGCCCATATTGTTGAACATGTTTTGGCTGAACTGTGCTTCCTGTTGCGAAAAAGCCAAACCGGAACAGAAAAAAAACAAGGAAAAAAAAATTAAGCTGGCTTTCTTCATGTATAAGCTGATAGGTGATTCCGTTCTGTTAACGCAAAAATATACGATTTATTGATATCCTGGTTATTTACTTAACCTGCATGATTCATAAAAAGCGAACAAATATTTATAATACAATGAATATCAACGCATAAATGCAAGTGCTCGAAAAAAC
>SKYG01000112.1 GCA_007128045.1 Bacteroidales bacterium
AATGCCATTGCCGGTACGTTTATTACTGACAATGGGAAGATCCTTCTTGCCGGGAAAGACATTACCCTATGGCCTGAATACAGGAGGGCCAGGCTTGTGGGCAGGGTGTTTCAGAACCCTTTTGCAGGAACGGCGGCGGGGATGAGCATTGCGGAAAATATCGTAATGGCCATGCACCGGGGAAAATACCGGTCATTGGGAATGGCTGTTACCCGGCATGTGCGCGAGGAGATCGCTGAACGGGTTCAGAGCCTGAAGATGGGACTGGAAGACCGTCTTGACAACCCCATTGGCACCCTTTCAGGAGGTCAGCGCCAGGCGCTTACACTGCTGATGGCCACCTGGCTGCGGCCGAAACTGCTCCTGCTTGATGAACATACCGCCGCCCTCGACCCAAAAAGTGCTGCCAAGGTAGCTGAGTTGACAAGGCAAATTATTGCACAGGAAAACCTGACAGCCCTCATGGTTACCCATTCTATGCAACAAGCCGTAGACCTGCCCGATCGCATCATCATGATGCATCGCGGTCATGTCGTTGAAGATTTTCGAGGCGACATGAAAAGACGGGTGCGTGTGCCAGACCTGATGCATGTATTTGACCGGGTGCAAAAACGTGAACTTTTTGACCAGTCTGTGGCGGAAATGCTTAATCCTCAGTATTGCTAACCCCATTCCCCCCCGTACCCTCTTATTTCAAATATTTATAAAAATTCATGTCGGCATCTGCGTTTTTGTGTATTTTAGCTTTTTGAATAGTTATTAACCATGTAACCGTAAAACAAGTATGAACAAATTTGTTACCAGGCGCGATTTCCTGAAAACAGGGGGATTGGCCGCGGCAGGAACAGTTGTTCTGCCATCAATGCTTAGTGGCTGTTTTTCCGGACCGGGCGCTTCGTCGCCCCTGGATTACCAGCTTAGCGATTATCTGAATCATTTCGGCGTTAGCACCAGGATCATCATGGATGTGATCGCCGAAGGTCTCTCAAGAGGGGGTGACTATTGTGACCTCTATTTTCAGCACAGTATCAACAACAGCATCGGACTGGAAGACAACAGTGTTAACAGGGCGTTTTCCAATGTAAGCTTTGGTGTGGGGATCAGGGTACTGAAAGGTGAGCAGACCGGGTATTCCTATACGGAAGACCTGAGTGCTTCATCGATGAGATCAGCTGCCCGAACCGCTGCAAACATCGCTGATGGCAGTAAGGGGATGAAAGTTATGCCTCTGGTCGAGCGCCAGTTCTCCAACCATTATCCCATTAACATCCCCTGGGAAGAGATAGGTATTGGCAGTAAAATTCCACTGTTACAAACCATCAACGACAAAACCTTTGCGCTCGATTCGCGGATCATCAAAACTACGGTGTCGTTTTCTGACAATACATCTTATGTATTGTTTGCCAACTCCGAGGGTGTCATTGCGTGTGACTACCAGCCTATGGGTACCCTGAGTGCATCTTGTGTAGCGGAACAGAATGGAAAAACCGAACAGAACGGATACAACATTTCCGGACGCAATGACAAGGAGTTGTTTTCTGGAACTGCACTTGACCGTATCGCCAGGGAATCAGTTGAGAGTACGGTGTTGTTGTTTGATGCTGTTTCTCCCAGGGCCGGTCAGATGCCCATCGTACTGGCTGCCGGCAGCTCCGGTATTTTGCTGCATGAGGCTATCGGCCATGGGATGGAAGCCGACTTTAACCGCAGGGGTGAATCTATATTCTCCGACAAAATCGGCAAAAAAGTGGCTGAACCATTTGTTAGCATTGTTGATGATGGCACAGTACCAAATATGCGCGGCTCGATCAACATGGATGATGAAGGCAATGAAACCCAGCAGACTTTTATGGTGGTTGATGGCATCCTGACATCTTATCTGCACGACAGGATCAGTGCCAGGTTCTACAACGTCGATCCTACCGGAAACGGACGCCGGGAGTCGTTCCGTCACATGCCACTGCCGCGTATGCGCAACACCTACATGCTTAACGGCCCACACGAAAAGCAGGAGATCATTGAATCTGTCAAATATGGCGTGTATGCCGAAACATTTACCGGCGGGCAGGTAAAGATCGGGCCGGGCGACTTCACTTTTTACATCAAACAGGGCTATCTGATTGAAGACGGTAAGCTTACCAGGCCTATCAAAGACGTGAATATCATTGGCAACGGGCCTAAGGTACTTGAAGACATCACGATGGTTGCCAATGACATGGAGATGTCTGAGGGTGGCTGGACCTGTGGCAAGGCAGGGCAAGGGGTTCCCGCTTCGATGGGGCAACCAACAGTTAAGGTGTCGTCGATCACTGTTGGAGGTATCAATGTTTGATTTTAACAAGTAAAGCACATAACCATGAACAATAAAGAACGAATGGACTTGGCTGGCTGGGCCAGCGATTTTGCCCGAAAAAAGGGTGCTTCAGAAGTCGCGGTATCAATCTCACGCTCCCGCTCTGTACAGGTAGAAGTCAGGGAACAACGCATCGAGACCATCAGGGAGTCGACCGACAATAACCTTTCCCTACAGATATATCGCGATAAAAAATTTTCCAGTCATTCAACCAACAACCTGCAAAAGGGGCAGCTTGAAAGGTTTATCAGTGAAGCGGTTGAGGCCACTGCCTACTTGTCGCCCGATGAAGACCGCAGCCTTCCCGACCCTTCTTTATATCCCGATGATTTGTCGACCGACCTGGGATTAACAGATCCTCAACACGGAACTGTCAGTCCGGAGTTCAGGGTACAACGGGCCATGGAAACGGAGCAAATGATCCGCGACGGGAATGTCGGGGCCGAGGTGCTGTCGGTGTCAGCCAGGTTTAACGACAACGCCTCAGAGGGTGTCAGGGTGCATAGCAATGGTTTCATGGGTGAGACAAGCACCACCTCTTTCAGTACCGGCGCCACCTTATCTGTGATGGATCAGGGTGCCCGCCCTTCCGGAGCATTTTTTGCCGGCAGCCGCTTTCTGCATGAGCTGCCACCGGCAAATGATATCGCCGAACGAACCGTGTTCGATACCGTGAGGCAACTGGGGCAATCTCAGGCCCCCTCAGGGAGGTATGTGATGATCATCGACAACCGGGTGGCCGGCAACATCATTTTCCGTTTGTTCCAGCCACTTTCTGCCAGGAATATCCAGCAGAGGAACTCCTACCTGATCGACATGATCGGCCAGCCGATCGCATCAGAACAACTCACCATCATCGACGATCCCTTCATCAGGGGTGGGCTTGGCTCCCGGCTTTTCGACGGCGAAGGCATTGCCGCCCAAAAACGAACCATCATTGATAAAGGCGTTCTGAAGACCTACCTGATCGACAACTATTATGGCCGCAAGCTGGACATGACGCCCAATGGAGGCTCCACCTCCAACATCATCATGGGATATGGCAACCGCAACCAGGAGCAGATCATCGCTTCCCAGGATAAAGCCATCCTAATCACCTCTTTTTCTGGAGGCAACGCCAATTCGACCACTGGTGACTTTTCATTTGGTATTGCTGGTCAGCTTATTGAAAATGGCAAGATCGTAAGGGCCGTGAATGAGATGAACATTTCGGGCAATATGAAAAACCTGTGGAAACAGCTTGTGGAAACCGGCAACGACCCATTCCCCTACTCTTCGCTGCAAAGCCCCACCATGGTCTTTGCCGATGTGGATTTCAGCGGGTTGTAGGCCGGTGTCATTATGTCTCCGGACGTGTCTACTTACCAATAAAAACTTTTCCGCCTTTTGTGTTGGTTCTCTGGCATAAAACTTTTCACTATTTTCTTGAATCACTATAGTTACATAACCCCCTTTGTAAATGTCAAATTCAACAAGGACTCCAGACTACTACATAAAAAAAAAAGAGGTCAAAAATGACCTCTTTTTTTATCTGGCTCCTCCTCTAGGACTTGAACCTAGGACCCTCTGATTAACAGTCAGATGCTCTAACCAACTGAGCTAAGGAGGAATATTTCAAACAAGTTCAATTGTTTGGGATTGCAAAATTAATAAACTTTTTTGATTCACAAAACACTTTTCTGCCTTGTAACAAGGTTTTTTTGTTCACTCCCGGATCACCCCTGCACCAGTCCATGTTTTTTTCTTACATTTGCCATTTATTAGTGTTTTTTACAGCAGTCTGCATACCGGCGTTAAAAACCGTTACGTATCTTTGAACAAATATACTATAACCAACTGTTTGACCGTTCGCCTTCTATATAATACGATCTATGTTATCTCTGTTACAACAAAAGCTTAACGCTCTGTTACTATTTATACAATGCAGTCTGAAAAGGCCTGCCATGCTATTCCCCGCAGTTCTGTTCATTGCGTTGATTGGACTTGCGGCCATGTTGTCTTTTTCTGCCTCTTCCGAAAAGATAAATCCATACCTGGCAAACGACCTTCCCCTGCCAACACTACCATTGCCATATTCACCAGATGAGCTGGCGTATTACGATTCTACCATTACCGCTTTTTTGCAACGACACCGGTTCAATGGCACTGTGCTTGTAGCACGACGTGGAATGATCATTTACCAGGATGCATTCGGGTATGCCGACTTCAGAGACCGCACCCCCCATACTCCCGATACGCCCTTTCAGCTTGCCAGCATCTCTAAAACATTTACCGCCACGGCTGTACTGATGCTTCAGGAAGACGGCCTGCTAAACATTGATGATCCCGTTAACAAACATATCCCTGAGTTCCCTTATCCGCATATGACCATCAGGCATCTGCTGAGCCACACCTCCGGGATTCAAAATTATATGTGGCTCGTTGAACGCTATTGGAAAGAAGAACAGCTGCCCACCAATGAAGATGTGCTGGTTCTGTTTAACAGGTATCCACGACCGGTGAACTTTTCTGCAGGTACGCGCTTTGAATATTCCAATACCGGCTATGCATTTCTGGCCCTCGTAGTTGAACGTGTTTCCGGAAAGCGATTCTCTGACTTTCTTGAAAGCAGGATATTTGTACCACTTCAGATGACCAATACCTTTGCCTATAATCCCAATGAAGGGCTTGGTGAACGTGAACACAGGGCGTTGGGCTTCAGACCGTGGAGAAGGTCTTTCATCTATAACGGTGACCAGGCCCACGACGGGGTCATGGGAGACAAAGGTCTCTATTCTTCGGTGGTTGACCTGTATAAATGGGATCAGGCTATTTATAGCCACTCCCTGTTGCCCAGGCGCGTGTGGGAGCAGGCCTTTGAACCCGCCTTACTGCAAAACCAGCGTACAGTGAATTATGGTCAGGGATGGAGGCTGCAAACCTTTCTGGATGGCCGCATCGTTCATCATCCCGGTCGATGGGGTGGGTTCAGGACTTCATTCAAACGCTTTATTGACAACAAGGGCACCCTGATCATGCTTAGCAATAACGACCGCGATATCACACCACTGGTTGAAGGAATGCAAAACATCATATTTCAACAGGAAATTTTACTCTTTTCCGAAAAGCCTGCTGAAGATACCCTGCCTTATGAAGAAGAATCTGATGGAAGTTAATATAGTAAATCTCTCCAACAATCCCCTGCCATCCTATGAAACCGACTATTCTGCAGGGATGGACCTCAGGGCCAATCTAACGGAACCCCTTACACTTAAGCCACTGCAGCGCAGCCTGGTGCCCACTGGTATATATATCGAACTGCCAGCAGGGTATGAAGCCCAGATTCGCCCTCGCAGCGGACTGGCCGCTAAGTACGGTGTAACAGTGTTGAATAGCCCCGGAACCATCGATGCCGACTACCGTGGAGAAATTAAAATCATTCTCGTTAACCTTTCGGCTGATGAGTTTGTTATACAACATGGCGACCGTATCGCCCAAATGATCATTGCCAGACATGAACAAGTCAACCTTAATACGGTTGATACTCTTGGTGAAACCAGCCGTGGCGCAGGTGGATTCGGACATACGGGACATAAATAGTTTAAGGTTTAAGGCTCAAGGTTTAAAGTCAAAAGTTTAAAGTCTAATGATAAATTATTGATTAAATTATAACGACTTCGACCTTCAGACATTCAGACCTTCAGATTTTTTGACAATTTATAAACACATGAACAACACACATAAATACCTGGTTCTCTTTTTGGCGCTTACAATAACCCTGTTGCCCGGCTGTAAAAGCGCAAAGGCACCTGTTGCACAACAACAGGAGCAAAGCATGAGCCCCACATGGACTTCAGAGAAAGAGAAGCTGAGGAGTACCATCATGCTCATTGAGGCGAGCCGGCAGAAGATGCTTGGAAACTGGTCGGAAGCCACTGTGCTGTATCACGATGCGATCACTGTCGATCCCGAAAACGATGCCGCTCATTTTGAGCTGGCAAAGATACATGCGATGCAGGGTGAGTTTGAAGATGCATTACAATATGCACAGACGGCCGTAAAGCTATCTCCAGAAAATCGGTACTACCTCTCTGTCCTGGCCGACATTTACGTGCTTTCCAATAAGTTAAACGAAGCCATTGAGGTGTATGAACAACTTTCTGGCAAGTATCCGGAAAATGTTGAATACGCCTATAACCTCGCCTCTGCCTATCTCTACTCAGACCAGCACGAAAAGGCTCTGGGTGTGCTTCAGCATATTGAAAACCTAATCGGATTTACGGAGGAAATTTCAGTTGAAAAACAAAAGATTTGGGTGGAGCAGGGCCAGTATGAGAAGGCCATCGAAGAAGCCAAAAGACTTGTAGAGCTTTTCCCTGATGATATGGTCTATTATGAGTTGCTGGCTGACTTGTATCGTGAAACAGGACAACTTGAGGATGCGGCCACTCTTTACAGATCGATGCTGGAGCATGATCCGGACAACCCGCTGGCTCATTTGTTAATGGCCGACTACTACCTTGAAACAGACAATGAAGAGGCGGCTTTCAACTCTCTGCTACAAGCTTTTAACAGCCCATCACTGAATTCCGAAGCAAAAGCTCGCATCATATACCGGTACTACCTGATGTCTGAGGAAGATCCACAGTATATGGAGTATGGCTTAAAGCTTTGTGAATTAATGATAGAACAGCATCCTGATGACCCGGAGTCATACCTCATTTATGCAGACTTTCTGAATCGCGAACAGCGCCTTGAAGAGGCACGTGCCATGTATCTGAATGCCTCACGCCTAGACCCCTCCAACCTATCTGTCTGGCAACAGATCATTAGTATCGATGGCCAACTGACTGATTTCGAATCAATGAGAGACCATTCTGACATGGCATTGGAGTATTTTTTTGAACAACCTTTGCTGTTTTTGTTCAATGGACTGGCCAATCTTCAGTTAAAAAACTATGAAGAAGCTGCTTCTTCCCTGGAGTATGGATTGGCAATGACAGGCTTTGAAGATGATCTGAAGGGTGATTTCTACTCCCTGTTGGGCGACACCTATCATTATCTGAACAACCACAGTCAGTCGGATCTTCATTATGAAAAGGCCCTGGAAATAAATCCTGAAAATGCAACCGTGCTGAACAATTACAGCTATCATCTTGCCGTTAGAAGAGAAAGGTTGGATGAAGCTGAAAAGATGTCACGGAAGGCAAATAGCCTGGAAACCGGCAATGCCGCCTTTCTGGATACCTACGGTTGGATCATGTACCAGCTTGGTCGTTATGAAGAAGCCAGGAGCTGGATCGAACAATCGATAGAACATGCTGAATCTCCAAGTGCCGATGTGCTGGAGCATTACGGCGATGTGATGTATAAGCTGGGCAAGAATGAAGAGGCCCTCAGATATTGGGAGAAAGCCCGGGAAGCGGGAGAAGGATCCAAATACCTGAAACAAAAAATTGAAGACAGGACATTGTATGAATAGGTTTTTTAAGCACAGATATTTATCGAAATCCGGCTTGTTGATGGTTGTTGCCGGACTCCTATTTATCAGTGGGTGTAAATCGACCAGGGTACTTACCCCTGTGGCACCCGACAGGGCCGTGGAGCAGGTGCTGACCTCGATGCAGGCCGCACAGGCTTCCTTCAACTTCTTCTCTGCCCGTTTCACCGGCAGTGTCAACTATGGTGGTTCCCAGACCGATATCGGCGGTACCATACGTGTGCGGAGAGATTCGGCTATCTTTGTCTCTGTAGCACCATTTTTTGGCATTGAAGTGGCCCGCATACTGATTACACCCGATCACGTAAAGATATTAAACCGGCTGGAGGGAACTTATTTTGAGGGCGATATGGAAAAGATCAACGGGATACTGAATGCCGACCTCGACTTTTTCATGCTGCAGTCGATGTTGGTAGGAAACGACCTCGCTCATTTCAGTACCAGAAACTTCAGACTTTCAGACGATAAAGATGTGTTGATGCTGCATAATCCGGATCGGGTTCGCCTTGACACACGCTTGCCAAACACCCCGCGGTTTGAACAAAACATGTGGCTCGACAAACATTCTTTTCGTATCACCCAAACCACATTGTTAGAAAAAGGCAGCAACCGGAATATACAGGCAAAATATCCCGGGTTTACAACCGTGCAGGGCCAGTCGTTCCCATCCGAAATTTTTTTGTTGTTTTCTGACCTCTCATCCACAGCGCAACTTACTGCAAGATATAACCGTATCACGATCGATCAGCCGCAAGATATAACATTCACAGTACCATCACGTTATACACCCATGGACTTTTAAGGTTCTTAAAGAATTCGAACAGTCAAAATGTCGAACGGTATCTATCGGGGCGACATATTTTTGGGCGAATTCAATTCGCCCCTACACAACAAATCAACAAATGAACAGATCAACAAATCAACAATAACCAGGTGTTCACCCCACGACATACAATAGGCTCGAAATGTAACATAGCATTACCATGGTTGCTGTCGTTTCTTTTTAGTGGGATGGTGATGGTGCTTCATGCTCAGACCCGTGAGGACCTGGAGCAAAACAAGCAAACCATTGAACGTGAGATTCGGTTGATCAATCAGATGCTTCAGGAAACAAAAAAAACGGCAGAGATCAGCCTGAATCATCTGGTGATGATCAACAGTCAGATCAACAGCCGCGAGAGCTTGATCCGCACCATCAATAATGAGATACGGTTAATAAACCATAGAATGGAGTCGCTGAACAACAATATTGAAACCCTTGCCAACGAACTGGAGGAGCTGAAAGAGTCGTATGCCGTGATGGTACGGCAGGCCTATCGAAACCGTGATGCAACGCAAAAGCTGATGTTCATATTTTCTTCAAGAAGTTTTAACCAGGCTTTTTTACGGATGCGATACCTGCAGCAATATGCCCGCCACCGGCAATTACAGGCTCAGAAGATCGAAGAAACCACGGCTGAGCTGAACGAGCGACGCAGCACATTGCAGTCAGAGCGCAACAGACAACAACAACTGTTGGTACAGCAACGGCAGGAGCTTGAGTCATTGGCAGAGGAGAAAACCACACAAAATCAAACGGTGACACAATTACGCAGCAGGGAGCGGGAGTTGGTACAACGACTGCGCGAACAGGAGCTGGCAGCCAGGGAGCTGCAACGTGCCATTGAGCGAGTGATTGCCGAAGAACGCAGAAGGGCGCAGGAGCAGGCACGCGCCGATGGACGCGTTACAACAGATATGTTTGCCCTGACTCCTGAGGAGCAATTGCTTTCTGATAACTTTGCCGAAAACCAGGGAAGACTTCTTTGGCCGGTAGAAAGAGGCATCATCACCAGCTCATTTGGAGAGCAGCCTCACCCCGTATTGCGTGGCATCAAGATCAACAACAATGGCGTTGAAATTTCAGCCACCCAGGGATCGACAGCCAGAGCCATATTCGAAGGTGTCGTGTCTCGCGTAATTACCATCCCCGGAGGTAATTTTGCCGTCATCATCAGGCATGGAGAATACCTGACTGTGTACTCAAACCTGTCGGAAGTGTTTGTAAGAAATGGCGATAGAGTAAGCCTGAGACAGGAGCTGGGCGTGATCGCAACAGAGGCAAAGGATTCAAAAACACATATGAACCTTCAAATTTGGAAAGGCAGTGATAAGCTGAACCCGGAGCTATGGATTGCCAGGCAGCGCTGACCATTTTTATTTGATGACCGTGTTTGCTGATTTCATAAAATTACACTATGTTTGCATGTTAAATTAATTTGAAAGACCATGATACAACCAATGTTTTTATTCGCACTTGGCGCACCTGAGATTATCCTGATTGTGTTAGTTGTCGTGCTGCTCTTTGGTGGCAGAAAGATACCTGAACTGATGAGAGGGTTGGGTAAGGGCATGAAAGAGTTTAAAAATGCACAAAAGGATGAAGAAATAAGTGAAAAAAAAGAGACCAGTAACGAATGATCAGGTCGTTTTCCCTAGCTGCAGGCATCGCCCTGCTACCCCTGTTTTCTTTACTCGCCGGAGATAATCTTTCCGGTACAGGGGAACCCGCCTCTCTGTCAAATACTACCCAGATAACGGAAACTCCTGTAGAGCCTGCGTTACAGTCCGACCTGACTCCGGCGGCAGAACCAGAAGGCAATGACATAGAGAATACCGATACCCAATCTGACGAAGAAACTGTTTCCGATGAAATCGATGGTGTTGAAGATCCTTCTGCTTTTGTAATTGGACCTGACGACCCCATTGTTGCCATGCTTGATAGCCTGGCAACGTTAAAGGTGTTTCGCAAACTGGATGAGTTAAGTGTTGAAGGGGTGGAACGGCAGGTAGACATATCACCCGATTATATTCCCACGTTTCCCGATTCAGTATACAAAAAACGTATTGACCGGATGAATGACAATTCACCGTTTGAATTTGTATATAACGGGTGGGTTAAAAGTTATATAGACCTGTATAGCAATCGGCGCAAGGAACTGACAGAACGTATGCTGGGATTGGGCAAGCTGTATTTTCCGTTTTTTGAAGAACAACTGGATCGATACAACCTTCCTTTGGAGCTGAAATACCTTGCCGTGATAGAATCGGCCCTGAATCCTGTGGCCCGTTCCAGGGCTGGTGCAACGGGCATTTGGCAGTTTATGTATCATACCGGGCGTATGTATGGCCTGAATACCAGCAGCTATGTAGATGATCGCAATGATGTTACCCTTGCCACCATTGCTGCATGTGAGCATATGGTCGACCTGTATGAGATCTATCAGGATTGGTCGTTGGTGCTGTCAGCCTATAATGCCGGACCAGGTAATGTAAACCGTGCCATCAGAAGGGCCGGGGGTGTCAGGGACTTTTGGCTGATCAGGCCTTACCTGCCCAGGGAAACACAAAACTATGTGCCCGCATTTATTGCTGTAGCTTATGTGATGGAACATGCTGAACACCACAACCTGTTTGCCGTACCTCCACTGTTTACACATCTGGATGTGGATACGATTCAGGTAAGAAGTCAACTTAGCCTGCGTACGGTCAGTGATTTACTGGATATATCACTTGATCACCTGAGATTCCTCAACCCTGCTTACCGGCATAATATTGTCCCAAAAAGAGAAGAAAACCCCTATGTATTGTTTCTTCCCAGGGATTATGCTGGCACATTTATTGCAAATGAAGATAAGATATACAACTTTCGCACGCCGGAGGAGATCAGGCAGGAAGAGCTTGCCAGGCAACTGGCCGAGACAACTGTTTATGTGGTGGTTCGGGGTGATAACCTGGGAAGCATTGCCAGGAGGCATGGAACATCTGTAAGCCAGATTCAAGCACTGAACAACCTTAGAGGTACTACCATACATCCGGGCCAAAGACTGATAGTCAGGGCTCCGGCCCCATCAACTGCCTCCTCTTCTGCTACGGCAGGAGATGGCAACGTACACGTGGTGCGACGTGGTGAAACGCTCGGAATTATTGCCAGCAGATACCGCATCTCAGTGAGTAACCTGATGAGATGGAACAACCTCACAGGCACTGTCATCCATCCGGGACAGCAGTTGGTGGTGAGACCCCCCTCTGGGGCGTAAGGAAGTTGAGTTGTTGTAGGGACAGGACTTGGCCTGTCCGTTTGAGTTGAGGAGTTGTTGAACATTTAAACATGTCTCTTATGAAATTCTACAGTCAAATCAATACCCGGTTTTTCATTTTTCTCTTTTCTCTTTTCTCTTTTTTTGCATGTGGTACTGTAGAACGACCATCCAAGCCATCAGCCACCGGAAGGGCGGGGGAGTTACTCGTCGTGATGGAACAGAATCAGTGGGACAGGCAACCTGGTGAGATGGTACGTAACATATTTCAACAAAATATTCCCATGTTTTTGCAACCTGAGCCTATGTTCGACATTGTACGGATTGACCAAAAGTCGTTTGTGAAGTTGTTCGAAACACACAGGCATATCTTGTTTGCAGATGTTAGCGCTGAACATGCCAGACCAACTATTGAGGTACAGCGTGATGTGTGGTCTTATCCACAGATGGTTATCAGGGTAAAAGCACCCAATGACTCTGCCTTCCAGGCCGTTATGGAACGAAACGAAGAAGCGTTTCTTGATTATTATATTGGCATGGAAAGAGAACGCCTGATCAATGCCTATAAACGAATGACCAATCATGCTGCACGCAGTGCCGTAGAACGGGTGTTTGACATTTCCATGGTGGTACCGGAGGGGTATTATGTGGCTGTGGAAGGTGAAAATTTTATATGGTTACGACGTACGGGTACCCGTGAAGACCTGGACATGGGTGTTCTCATCGCCAGCCTGCCCTATAAGGATCCGGCTATTGACTTTGATCATGCTACCATCCGGGCTCGCCGTGACTCGTTGACCAGGATGTACATCCCTGGTCAGTTTGATGGGTCTTTTATGACAACCTATCCGGAGCTTGACCCGGAATTTAGGGAAATAAACTTTAATGGCTTGTATGCCCTGGAGGCACGAAGCCTGTGGCGCGTAGAAGGCGACTTTATGGGCGGCCCGTTTATTAACTACACCCTGGTGGATGAAAAGACCAACCGCCTGTTCATCTTCGATGGTTTTGTGTATGCCCCAAAATTTGACAAAAGGGACTACTTGCGCCAGGTAATGGCCGTGATGTATAGTGTGCAGTTTCCCGAAAATGACGT
Source organism: Bacteroidales bacterium (assembly GCA_007128045.1). GTDB lineage: Bacteria > Bacteroidota > Bacteroidia > Bacteroidales > UBA7960 > SKYG01. The sequence continues at coordinate 13,008 of SKYG01000112.1, forward strand.
GTTATCTGACAAATAAAACCTGCAGTATACCCATAAAGGCCAGTAGCCTGAAGTAAATGCATGAATAATGCAGGTTAGCAGACCGTTAAAAGCCTGCGGTCATTGCCCCACGTCCGATAATTATCGCTGACAGAATGGCTCCCACCACGATGCTTACCACGATCATGACCAGCAAACTTACCACAAAGTAGGAGGTTACCTTTTCCTGGGGAGTTTTCATCATGGGTTGCAGACCCACATATAAAATATAGAGGCCATAAATACCTGCCAGGGTAGCAATTATACCCAGGGTAGGGATGATGTTGAAGATGCCGGCCACCAGGGATGCGGTAAATGAATATACTACCAGTTGCATGGCCCTGCGCATGTCTTTTTGTGAGCCAAATGATTCGGCAAGTGCGTTGATTACAAAAGCAGCAATAAATGCCGAGACCAGCGGTGACACAAACGCCATGATGGCGTACTTTATACCCCATGAAAAAGACCCCATGTGGCCGTAAAATGGCACTTTGACCCCAATCAGCCAATATCCGATAAAGCTGGCAACGGCCGGTATTAGCGCCAAAAGAAGCAAATAGCCTGTGATCAGCTGCGGAATATCGGTTGTTTCTTTTTCGATCACCTCCCATTCTTGTTTGGGATTTAGCAAGATGTTTTTAACCCTTTCTACAATGTTCATGTCGGTTTGGTTTAGGAGTACTGTTAATAAATTTTAGGAAATCATATGACACGGGTAAATATACGAAAAAAAGAATATAGCCACAGTGAATTGCGTATATTCTTTGTGAATTCAAGTGCAGTTATTTGAAATATTATATTAAGCGTATGTAAAATAATTGTTAACATATTGATAAGGATATATTATCTACGACCCGGCATGCCATTTATCTCACTATCTTTGACCTAAAGAAACTACGGAGCATGGCTGACGAACCCTATACCATCCTGCTGGTCGATGATGAGCCTGATATACTGTCGTTTATCGGGTATAACCTGAAAAAAGAGGGCTATACAGTGTATGCCGCTAATGATGGCCATGAAGCCATAGCCCTGGCAAAAAAGCATGTACCCCATCTTATCATTCTGGATGTGATGATGCCTGGGATGGATGGGATTGAGACCTGCCGTGAACTGAAGCTAATACCGGAACTCTCTCAAACCATCATCGCGTTTCTTACGGCCCGAAATGAAGACTACTCCCAACTGGCGGGTTTCGATGCCGGCGGTGATGATTATATTGCCAAGCCGATAAAACCGAATTTACTGGTAAGCCGTGTAAAGGCCTTATTACGCAGGTATCATCCTGACATCAAACCTGAAGAAGAACAAGGTAAGGAAAGTGGTCTCCGGATTGACAGGGAGCGGTATATAGTCTGGAAAGACAAGATAAAGCTATCCCTTCCAAGGAAAGAGTTTGAACTGCTCTGCCTGTTGGTTTCCAAGCCTCAGAAAGTATTTTCACGGGAAGAGATTTTCCGCGAGGTGTGGGGTAATGAGGTCATCGTAGGCGAACGAACCATAGATGTACACATACGGAAATTGCGCGAAAAGATTGGCCCGGAATTTATCAAAACCCTGAAAGGGGTGGGCTATAAGTATACCCCTGTACAGGAGCCATCCGAATAGTTTGCATAGATGAAAGATTCATCCCCAAAGAAACTTGCCTTTGTCACCGCTGGTTTGGTGACCTTCACCTATACTGTCATTACAATGCTTGCCGACATATTGTTATATGCATTCGTACCCTGGTATGTATATATTGGAGGCGTCGCTTTCATGTTTGTGGTGTCATACCTGATCATACATCGTACCTTGAATGTGTTTATTTATGATAAGATACGATTGATCTATAAGACCATACATGACCTGAAGTCTCCCAGTGGTAAAAAAAAGATACAGTCTGGTAATTCTTCTGATATCATACGCCAGGCCAACGAAGATGTTGTTGAGTGGGCTAGCGACAAAAGAAAGGAGATTGAGGAGCTGCGGAAGATGGAGGTTTACCGCAGGGAGTTTTTGGGCAATGTGTCGCATGAGCTGAAAACGCCCATTTTTAACATCCAGGGGTTTGTGCTTACCTTGCTGGATGGAGGCCTTGATGATCCGGCCATCAACCGGAGTTATCTGATGCGCACCGAGCAAAGCATTAACCGTATGATCTCTATTATTGAAGACCTGGAGACAATTTCACGCCTGGAGTCCGGAGAAATGATGCTGAATTACAGTCATTTTGATATGATTGAGATGGTTAAAGAGGTTATAGAACTGCTGGAGATGGAGGCGAACGAGAAAAAGATCAGCATCTATTTTGGCCGCATCTATGATGTTCCTGTGATGGTATATGCCGACCGGAAAAAAATACAACAGGTGGTTACCAACCTGATGGTGAATGCCATTAAGTATGGTAAGGAAAACGGACGTATCAAAGTGAGTTGCTTCGATATGGACGAACATATACTCACAGAAGTGACCGACAGTGGGATAGGCATCCCAAGAGAAGAGCTTCCAAGGGTGTTTGAACGATTTTACCGGGGTGAGAAAAGCCGTTCACGTAATGGTGGCGGGGGTTCTGGGTTGGGTCTGGCCATCGTCAAACATATCATCGAAGCCCACCAGCAGACCATCAATGTGCGCAGTACGCCCGACATAGGCTCTACCTTTGCCTTTACCTTGAAAAAAGGAGTGAGTCCATCCTGAGAGTCACGGGATTTCTCACCCCGCTTCACTTCGTTGCACGGGGTTCGAGATGACTTTCGGTCGGGACACCCATTCTAAAAAAACACCAACATATTCACTCTGTGCTGGTTACTTTTCTGGCATACATCAATCCACAAAATAGGGGCTTTATGGTTGAGGCTCCACATACCGCCATTCATTGGTTTCTTTGTAGTATTTCAGCCGCTCATCAGGCCATTCTATGTAATCTTTATTATCTGCATAGGCTTCTACATGGCCTTTTTTGACCATCTCATCAAACAGCTCTTCGCCGATTCGTTTCAGGGTCTCTTCATCGGATACAGGGGTGTTGAACAATTCTTCAAACTGACTGATGCCCTCCTCATTTACTCTGAACATTCCTCCCACACCACGTTTGTTGCCCAGCACGCTTCTTGCCGGCCTTATCAGGTAATAGTAATGAATTCCTTCGGGTGAAACATGATAAAATAACAGGTCGAACTCATTGGCGTAGTTTATGTAATATGCTCTGAAGGTAGCATCAAAACGTGATATGCTGGTTGCCAGGGGAGGCTTTCGCCCAATATAGGTAACCAGGTCGACCAGCAATGTGTCGGCATCCTGTTGTGAATAGAAGTTCAGCACAGAATGATTGTTCTGCTCCTGATCGTTCCTGTTTTGTTGCAGGGTGCATGAGGTCATTGCGACGAGCAGGATGCATAAAAAAGTGGTTGAAATCATATTCATTGTAGTGCAAATCGTTAATTCGAGTCCGTCTATAAAGTCAAGTGTCTGGATCAGAATGTTCGAGATCAAGGCATGCGCAGTTTTGAAAACCAAGGAGTCCCGACAAATCGGGATGAGCTGTTTTCAAAACAAGCATAACGCTGATATCGGACATTATGGACAGACACTAATTAGGTAAAAAAAGGCCGGAGGTAAGGGTTGCCTCCGACCTTCGAACAAAGGGTGAGAAACAACTAGAAGTATCTTACCATGTGGCTATTCCATTCTGCCCAGCCTGCTGTCCAGTCAGTATTGCCAAATGCGCCGACATAGGGTACTTTATCAAAGAAATTGTCAGCTTTTGGTGTATTATCCCATTTGGCTGCATTGAGTAGCATAGAGCCTGCGTTGAGGGTTACTTTTGGGATGCCCAGGTCGAACAGGCTGCCATCAATGCCCAAGTCTTCCCACTTAGCCACCAGGTGGTTGTTGAATGCAGCTGTGTTGAACCAGTTGACCATGGCAGCATGTCCGCCGGGAAAATTTTCATGGCTTTTCAGGGCATTGCCTCTGGGGTTGTTTGGGTGCTGCGCCCCACTGGCGGGTGCTCCAGAGAAAATCGTTCCGGCAGAGCCATAACCGTTGCCGCCCCAGTGGTTTACGCCTGCCAGGTATACGTTACGGATCTGCAGGTGGCCGTCAAGTGCAGCTTGTCCGGATCCACCCCTTGCATCATCGATGTACAACCCATCAGGGTAACCAGTCATAAAGGAGTTATAAATACTGATGCGAGAGTTCCTTCTTAACTGTGCTGCATGCTGAAATTGAAGGCTAATGGCTGTTTCTCTGGTTTTTTTCGGGCCAATAACGCTGATGTTAGCGAATACGCCAGAGGTATACGGTTGGGCTTCACTCCCAGCACCGTTATTATCTACTTCAAAACCATTAGACCCTGACTGGTCTGCTAATGAGGCGCCCCTGATGCTCAATGCAAATTGTACCCTGCCACTATATCCAAGGTCTACATCAAGGTCATCATCCAAACCCCTGTAGGCGATCAGGTATTTACAGTCTACGGTGCCTCCGAACCATTCAAAGGAATCATCAAGGCCATAGGAGGCCATTACATATTCTATTACGGTTCCACGGCCTACACTACCCATGGTCAATGTGTTCACTTCTTCATTGGGATTGATTGGAATGCCGGCATATTCTATACGTACATAACGGATCACACCCGAGTTGTCGTTGGGGTCATTACCACCATGCCAGCCACCGTAACCGCCTTCGAGTTCTGCTGGTTGTCCAGTAACGGCAGTCACATTGTTTGGTGCATGCCCGCAAACAACCAATCCG